>JAZNWG010000320.1:0-4274 GCA_045593225.1 Oscillospiraceae bacterium | reverse complement strand
TACACTCATAACTAATCCTCCAATCTATATATAGTTTAACATATTTAAGTTAAAATTTCAACTGATTTTCAAAGCAAAGAGAATAAATATTTATAGGAGAGGTGAAAAAAACTTCAATATTGCTTTAATACATCTTTTTATCAGATTTTTCTCAGATGTTTGCTCTAATTCTATCTTTTCGCATTGTCTCAGCGTATCGTTAAAATCCTGTATGATATTTTGAACTGCATTGTCGTTGTATATCCATACTCCGCATTCGTGATGGAGATACAGGCTTCTGAAGTCAAGATTTACAGTACCGACAACAGCGACGATATCGTCGCATACAATGTTTTTGGCATGAATGAATCCTGGCTTGAATTCGAATATTTTGACTCCGTTCTTTATGAGTTGTCTGTAATATGAGCGCGTTACTGTCTGAATGATTCTTTTATCGGGGACCTTAGGCGTAATGATTCTGATGTCTACGCCATTTTTGGCTGCCATTGAAAGCGAATGTAGCATTTCATTGTCAGGAATGAGATAGGGAGTTGTTATATAAACATATTTCCTTGCGCTGTTAAGAATATTTATATAGACATTCCTGCCGAGTGGCTCGCTGTCGTTGGGATCGTCAAAGAAAGGGACAATGACGTTGCTGATGTTAGTACAGTATGATATTTTATACATATTGATGTCGGGGTCATGATCCTGTTTTAAAATATGCCATAGCCTTAGGAATTGCTCGGTGAATTTGTTTACTCCGCTGCCTTTTAAAATAATTGCACTGTCCTTCCAGTAGCCGTGCTTTTCATAGGCGTTTATATATTCGTCTGCAAGATTTATACCGCCTGTAAGCGCTGTAATACCGTCTATTATTAACATTTTGCGATGGTCGCGGTTATTCATGTTGCTGGACCAGAACGGCTTCAGGCGTCCGTATACGCAGCATTTTATGCCATAGTCTTCAAGCTTGGCTCTGTAATTACGTGGCAGTGTCAGCAAACAACCCATGTCATCATATATAACTCTGACATCTATGCCTTCATCTGCTTTTGCCTTAAGAATGGACAGGATACTGTCCCACATAACGCCATGCTCCAGTATAAAGAATTCCAGAAAGATAAATTCTTTAGCTCTTTTCAACTCGTCCAACATTGCAGGGAAGAGCAGCTCTCCGCATTTGAAATACTCTATGCAATTGCCTTTGTAAATTTCAGTGCTGCAGTGATTGGCGATGTATAGCGCCTGTCGCAGATATAAGTCATCATTAGTAAAAGTCGGAACATGGTCTCTGATGTCCGCCGTGTTGCAGAAAGTATGATTTCGGTGTATGCCCCAAAAAAGGTATAGCATGATACCGAAGAGCGGGAATGAAAGGATAGTAAATATCCATATAAGCTTATAGTCAGAGCTTGTAGCAGTGTTGATGATGTAGATCGAAAGTGCAAGGGCGATTATTGTGAAAACTAAATATGAATACGAAAACATCGTTCCAAGCGACCAGAACAATGCACTGAGATAAGCGACCTGTATGATTATTCCAAGGACGCAGACCGAGATCCTGCTGAATACTATTTTTTTGACGTTTTTGATAAATCTCATATTTTTTCCTTCCACACGTTATAATAAGAGTGTATCCGCTGCAAAAGGAAGTTATACAAATAAAAAAACGCCCGAAGGCGTTTTTGTTATTTTAGTTTGAAGAAGGAACGATATAATACACACGTTCGTCAGGATTTGCATAATCCAGCTTGTCGCGAGCCATTTCCTCGATATACTGATCCATGTTGGCATCGTCGCCGAGATAGCGCTCGATAGAGGCATTCTCTTCAAGAATGATGTCAGTCTGATCAACCAACTGCTGGTATCTCTGCTTGTTTTCGTTGATCTGAATATTGGTGGTTATAATAGAAAATACAATAAATCCAATAAGAATAGTACCGGCAATATAAACGAGAACCTTAACAAATCCGCCGTTCTTTTTTTCATTTGCCTCTGAAGACTTTAGCATGAATGACATTTTTTCCCCCAAAATTTTCCCCAGTTTTTTTATCATCAATAGATGTAGTTATATTTCTTTTTCTATTATACAACTTTTGGTGTCTAAATTGCAATAGGGAAAACACCTTTTTGGCTTTTGTAGTGAAAAAATCGTTATTTTTTCCAAATTGCTGCGCGATCATATGTGCAAATGCGCTAATGGGTTTAGCAAAAACTTTGTAAATGGTTGCTGCAATACGCTTGAATATCTTTCCTATCACCATTTCCAGTGTCGAAACCAGCCTGCCTATCGTCTGGATATAGGCAAATACTCCACAACCGAATCCCAGTATAGTGTATATACGTATATAATTACCGAGATATAGCGAGAGGTTGAGGATCACAAAAGCGGCAATGGTGAAAAAGCAGACATCGCAGATAAATGTGACAGCTTTAATAGGGAATATTCGCCTTATCAGTCGAAAGAATTCATATACAAGACCGAAAACGGTGCCACATAAAAAGGCGATCATAAAACAGTCGGGTATGCTGTATGTCATAGTATCACCTGAACACCCTTTTAAAGAAATTCGCATTGCTGCTGAAATCGTTGTATACGAGTGAGTTTATTATGCCTTTAACTGTAAGGTCACCTGTTTCGTTTATGAGTGAGATAATGTGAAGATCATTGCCCTTGACAACAAGCTCGCCTAATACTGTATTAAGAACGATCTTAGTTTCTGAAAAGCTGTCAATATCCTTTACTCCTGAGATGCGCAGGTCTTTTCTTTGTTCTAGTATAATGCTCTGCTTGCTGATAGCTTCGTGTTCTTTCATTAAAAATGCCTCCCCGCTTAATAGTATGTCCGATACATATTATTCAGCAGGGAGGAGGTTTATTCATTATACGACCTCATATAAAGCCGCAGCGTCTTCCTTTTTGGTGTATTCCTTGACATCAAGTACACGAACCTTTAGAGGCTTTACGCCGATATTGATCTCAATGATATCGCCGAGCTTAACGTCATAGGAGGCGCGAGCAATCTTACCGTTAACGGTGACCTTTTCGGCGTCGCAAGCTTCATTTGCGACAGTTCTGCGTTTAATAAGTCGCGAAACCTTTAAATATTTATCAAGTCTCATCTTTTCTCCTGAAATCAAAAGCGGTTACTCAAAGGAGCAACCGCTTAAACTGCATAAATTAGTTTTAATTACTTGCTAACAGCATCCTTGAGTGCACGGCCAGCCTTGAAAGCGGGAACCTTTGTAGCAGCGATCTTGATCTTCTGCTTTGTGCGGGGGTTGATACCTGTTCTAGCTGCGCGATCGCGAATCTCAAATGTACCGAAACCAACGAGCTGGATGGACTCACCCTTAGCGAGTGTCTCTGTGATTGTCTCGATCATGCCTGCAATAGCCTTCTCTGTATCCTTCTTGGAAAGACCGGACTTAGAAGCTACCATTGTTACTAATTCTGCCTTTGTCATAATTTTAAACCTCCAAATTATCTATTTAACGGTCATTGACCGCTGGAAACAATTTTAATGTTACGTCGACAAGCTCCTGCTCAGAAATATCAGCGAAGCTTTTTCCCTGAGCGTTAAGCGCTTTTTCAATCGCACTAAATACTATTATAACCTTATTTGTTGAATATGTCAAGGCTTTTTCGCTGTCAATTTTCAAAATTTTGCATAAGTTGCAAATATTCCACAGCAAATTGCCCATAGCAAGCTGATTTACTTCAGAAGCTTCGCTTGCGGACAGATCCAGCTGATTAAGGCTATCGTTTATAAACGACATTGTCTTTAAAGGGTCATCAATCGGAACACCTGCACGCGATATCCTTTTGCTGATCTTCTGAGCTCTTAAAAGGGCAGGGAAGTTCTTGGGAACGCTTTCCAGGGTTTCGGTATAGGTCTCCTGATTCTTGGATTCCTTCTTAAGTGCGTCCCAGTTTTTAAGTACGTCGTCGCTGCCGTTGACCTTTACCTCGCCAAATACATGTGGGTGACGGTAAACGAGCTTCTGACAGATATCGTTACACACATCATCAAATGTGAAATTTCCTGCTTCACGCTCGATCTGTGAGTGAAAAACTATCTGCAATAAAAGATCTCCAAGCTCTTCGCGAAGCATTTCGGGGCTATTGTTATCAATGCCCTCACATACCTCGTAGGTCTCTTCGATGAGGTCAGTCCTTATACTTTCGTGAGTCTGAACCTTGTCCCAGGGACAACCGTTTTCAGAACGAAGCAGAGCCATTATCTCCAGCAAGTCGTCAATATTATATTTTTCCTTGAACTCAAACATAA
>JAZNWG010000319.1:0-5847 GCA_045593225.1 Oscillospiraceae bacterium | reverse complement strand
GAGCTTACAGGCTTTATCGACGAGCACATCGGCGGTCAGAAGCTTGTAAAGGCATTCGGCTACGAGGAGGCTTCGCAGCAGCAGTTTGACGACATCAACGAGCGCCTCAACACCTGTGGAAGGAGAGCGCAGTTCTACTCTGCGCTTACAAACCCCTGTACGAGATTTGTAAACTCGCTCGTTTACGCAGGCGTGGGAGTGTTCGGCGCACTTCGCGTCGTCACCTCTGCGGGCGCATTCAGCGTGGGCGGACTTTCCTGCTTCTTGTCCTACGCGAACCAGTACACAAAGCCCTTTAACGAGATCTCGGGCGTTATCACGGAGCTTCAGAATGCGATAGCCTCGGCAGGCCGTATCTTCGAGCTTATCGACGAGCCCGAGGAGATATCCGACGCGGACAACGAGGTGCTCTCCGACTGCGACGGAAACGTAGTGCTGGACGATGTTTCGTTCAGCTACGTCCCCGAAAAGCCGCTTATCGAGGACCTCAACCTTAACGTAAAGAGCGGTCAGCATATCGCGATCGTAGGCCCGACAGGCTGCGGCAAGACGACGCTTATAAACCTGCTCATGCGCTTTTACGATGTCGTATCGGGCGAGATACGCGTCAGCGGCAAGCCCATAAAGGAGCTGACCAGAAACTCACTTCGCGGCAATTTCGGTATCGTGCTTCAGGAAACATGGCTGTTCAAGGGAACTGTACGCGACAATATCGCCTATGGCAGACCCGAGGCTACCATGGAGGAGGTCATCGAAGCGGCAAAGGCGGCTCACGCACACAGCTTCATAAGACGACTTCCGAACGGCTATGACACGGTGATCTCAGACGGCGGCGACCTCTCACAGGGTCAGAAGCAGCTGCTCTCTATCGCGAGAGTAATGCTTACACTTCCGCCCATGCTTATCCTTGACGAGGCTACGTCCTCTATCGACACGCGCACAGAAATGCGTATCCAGAGCGCATTCGACCGCATGATGAAGGGCAGGACTAGCTTTGTCGTGGCGCACCGCCTCTCCACTATCCGCGAGGCTGACTGCATACTTGTAATGAAGTCGGGCCACATCGTGGAGCAGGGCACTCACACCGAGCTTATGGCAAACGGCGGCTTCTATGCCGAGCTTATCAACAGCCGTCAGGAGGCTACGGGATAACTGCAACCTTTTGAGCCTGTATACCGTTTTATTTATAGTAGATCGGTGTGCCACACGCCGCCACAAGGCACACTTACGGCGGGCTGAGGGCAGCCCGCCCTACGCAAATGCTGCAGAAACGTAGGGGCGGATTCCATATCCGCCCGAATAAACGTAGATATTGTTTTCGCGACAGGCAGCATTTTCCGCTTGACATTGCGGGGAATAGGTGTTACAATATCTATATATTGTATTTGCAGAAAACAGCTACCTTAACGAAAGGGGAACTTATGGGGAAGCTCAGAAAAAACAAAGGAAAGATAACGCGCTTTTCGCTGGCGCTGCTTACGGCTCTCACAGTGACGATCGTGCCTACCGTAGACTTCGGCACGACTGCCGCGGCTGTCGATTATGACGCGATCATTGCAGAGCTTGAGGAAAAGGCTGAAAAGCTGGAACAGGAGAACGCCCAGCGTGAGCAGGAGATAGACGGTCTTCAGGGCGATATCGCAGAGAACGACTACGCGATGAGCCTTATAAACGATCAGATCGCAGGCTACAACGCGGAGATAGACAACCTCGGCGATCAGATCACCGCAATGCAGCAGCGTATCGCTGACAAGCACTATGAGATAAAGCTTGTCGAGGAAGAGATCGAAAACAAGGAAGAGGAGATAGAGCTCAAAAGGGCTGCTATCAAGGAGCTTGAGGCGGAGAACAAGGAGAACCTGCGCAAGTTCGCAAAGCTTTGCCGCGCGCTCTACATGAACGACACCACCGACACCGTTCCGATACTTGACGGCTCGGACGACTGGTACGATTTCTTCGTTTACGTTGACGTGGTGCAGAACATCTCGGAGCAGAACATGGATTTTATGAACCGGCTGCTCTCCGATATCCACCATCAGGAGGACCTTATCAAGGGTCTGAATGACGACATTGCACAGCTGAATGACGATAAGGCGGCACTGAAGGACAAGATAAAGCTGCTGGAGCAGGAGGCTGCCGACCTCGAAAAGAAAAAGGAAGAGGTTCAGGCTACTTCTGACGAGCGTTATAACAAGCTTGCTGAGTACGCGTCCTACAACGAGAGCCTTGAATGGCAGATATACTCGCTGAGAAGTGACGTTGACGACTACAAGCAGCAGATCGAGGAGATAAACGCCGCTATCGAGGACGCTATCCAGGCGAAGCAGGCAGAGCTTGCGGGAAGCTATGATTACAGCAGCGACGGCTTCAGATGGCCGCTTGATACAAAGTACCAGCACTTCACTACATACTTCGGCTACGACGCATGGCGCGGCGGTAACCACTACGGTATCGACATCGGCAACGCAGGTATCGGCGGCGCTAACATCTACGCTGCGCAGAGCGGTACTGTCATCACAGCATACAACGACAGCGGCTGGCACGGTGGCTACGGAAACTATGTAATAATCGACCACGGCGGCGGACTTTCCACGCTGTACGCGCACTGCTACTCTACTACTGTTACAGAGGGTCAGTGGGTGAACAAGGGCGAGGTCATCGGCTACGTTGGTACAACGGGCTGGTCCACAGGAAACCACCTGCACTTCGAGACCCGAGTAAACGGTGTCGCACGCGACCCCATGGGCTATTCCTACGAATATATCTAAAATATAAAGCCGCTCATTAAGAGCGGCTTTTATATTGCGGCATTGTAGGGACACGGCTTGCCGTGTCCGGACAAATATCGCATTGTTTTTAATGGGCACGGCAAGCCTTGCCCCTACATAATACTACTGTAGGAGCGTAGGGGCGGATTCAATATCCGCCCGTTTTCGCCCTTGAAACCACAAAAAATCCCCCTGCCGTTTGACAGGGGGATCGTTATTTCTGAATTACTCAGCGTCAGCAGCCTCTTCAGCAGCTTCCTCAGCGGGAGCCTCTTCCTCCATGAGAGCCTTCATGGAGAGGGAAACTCTGCTCTTGTCAGTGTCGATGTCGATGATCTTAACGTCAACCTCCTGACCAACAGTGAGAACAGAAGCGATGTTTGTAACTCTCTGTGTGGAGATCTGGCTGATGTGGATCAGACCGTCAACGCCGGGAATGATCTGTGCGAATGCGCCGAACTCTGTGATGCTAACGATCGTAGCCTTGATAACATCATCAACAGCGTAGTCAGCAACGAACTTTGTCCAGGGATTCTCGTCGGGATCCTTAGCGGAGAGGGAAACTCTCTTCTTCTCGGGATCGTAGGACTTAACGATAACAGTGATCTTGTCGCCAACGTTTACGATATCCTTGGGGTGACCAACTCTGTTCCATGTGAGCTCGGAAGTACGAACCAGACCGTCAACAGCGCCGATGTCAACAAATACACCGTAATCCTCAATGGAGCGAACCTCGCCCTCGAACTTCTGGCCAACCTCGATGGACTCCCAGAACTTTGCCTTCTCAGCGTCGCGAACCTCACGGTTTGCCTGTCTGATGGAGCCAACAACTCTGCCGCGCTGCTCGTTGATCTCGATAACCTTGAACTGTACAGTCTTCTTTACGAGGTCCTCAAGCTTGCCGGAGCGGGGAACACCTGTCTGGGAAGCGGGGATAAATACGCGTGTACCGTTTGTGATAACGATAACGCCGCCCTTAACTGCTGCGGAAACAACGCCCTCGAGAGTCTCGTTTGCTTCCTTGGAAGCTGCGATCTTCTCCATGCCGAGTGCGGAGTCAACCTTCTTCTTGGAAAGGAAGATAACGCCGTTGGAGTCGTCAACCTTAGTTACGATAGCGTCGATCTCATCGCCGATGGATACAACGTCAGCAACTGTTGCGTTGGGGTCGTTTGTAAGCTCGTCCAGCGGTATGTAGCCGGTCTGCTTGATGCCGAGGTCAACAACTGCTTCGTTCTTGTTGATGCCTACAACTGTAGCTTTTACTCTGTTGTTGGTATATACTCTTCTAAAAGACTGGTCGAGCAGAGCAGCGAAGTCCTCCTCATTTTCGATAGTGGTTTTGATTTCTTCGTTCATTTTGTTATGAACCTCCCTTATAGTATAGGCAGGGGTCGATGCTCCTGCTGTTATTCCGATAATACTATCGGAACGCAGCCCTTTTACAAGCTGCTTGGAAAGACCCTCGGCATTCTCCACGAACACGGTCGTGCAGTGCCGTGCGCAAATTTCCGCAAGCTTTCCTGTGTTTGAGCTGTGTCTTCCTCCGACAACGATCATCAGTTCAGCTCTTTTTGCAAGCTCCTCGGCGTTTTTCTGACGTTCCGAGGTCGCGCTGCATATTGTATCATATATTCTCACACGGCTGTAGTGTTCCCTGATATCCTCAGAATATTCAAGAAACCTGCCGCGGTCGAAGGTGGTCTGAATGACGAGAGCCACATTCTCGTCAAGGGCTATCGCCCCTTTGTCGTACAGCGCCTTTATCTCGGCGAAGTCCCTGCAGACGAACGCCTTACCGCGCGTATGACCTTTTATTCCGATGATCTCGGGGTGAGCCTCGTCGCCGAGTATCAGCACCGTCGTGTCATCGGGCTGCTCCGATACGATATCGTGTATCTTCTTTACAAACGGGCAGGTCGCGTCGATACAGTCGGAGCAGACTGCGCGAGCGTGTTCCTCCACTGCCCTTGAAACACCGTGGGAGCGTATCACCAGCGGCTTTCCCGCAGCTTCATCAACATCTGCGGCTATTTTAATTCCCTTATTTTTAAGGGAGTCTGTAACGCTTTCGTTATGGATAAGCGGGCCGAGGGTATACACCTCGCCGTACCTTTCGGCTGCCTTTTCAGCGAGCTTTATCGCTCTCTGGACGCCGAAGCAGAAGCCTGATCTGTCAGCTATCTCAATCAACATCGGGGGCATTCTCCTGAAGCTTTGCTATCTCGCCCATGATGTCCGCGCTGAGCGTTTTCAGCTGACGGCGGTCCTCAATATCTATATCGAACTTCTCCGCAGGCATCATCGGGCCGATGGATACCTGAATACGGCGGCGGAACTTACGCTTTCTGCCGTACTTTATGAACACGGGAACTACGGGAGCCTTAGCCTGCGCCGCGATTATCGTAACGCCGCTTTTTGCTCTGCCGAGCGTGCCGTCCTTTGAGCGCGTGCCCTCGGGGAAGATGACGAAGATACGTCCGCTTTTTATACTTTCAAGAGCCTTTTCGATCGCCTGAGCGCCGTCCTTTGCACCGCGTTTTACGGGGAACGCGCCAAGCTTTGTGATGAGCCATGTGAAGAAGCGGTTTTTCTGAAAAAGCTCCTCCTTCGCCATGAAGTTGTACTTGCCCTTGAAGGTTATACCGACCACAGGCGGGTCGTTGTTGGAAACGTGGTTTGACGCGATTATGTAGCCGCCCTTCATATCGGGGATATTCTCCTTACCGATGACGGTGATCTTATAAACGATCACATAGAACAGCTTTGCGCACTTGCGGAGGAATGCATAGAACATTTACACTCTCTCCTTTATTATATTGCAGATAAGCTCACACGAAGCGCCAAAATCAAGCTCCGAGGTATCTGCGAGCACTGCGTCGTCCGCCTGCTTCAAGGGAGCGGTAGCGCGGTGCGAATCGTTGTAATCTCTCGTGTTGAGGTCGGAAAGCACCTCTTCAAACGTTGTCTCAACGCCCTTTGCAACAAGCTCGTCATAGCGGCGCTTTGCGCGTATCTCGGGCTTTGCGGTGAGGAATATCTTTACCGTAGCGTTCGGAAGAACTACAGTGCCGATATC
>JAZNWG010000318.1:0-12266 GCA_045593225.1 Oscillospiraceae bacterium | reverse complement strand
ACCGCTTGGCCTCCGACTTGGTGGTTCAGCTTCTCGGTGGTAGAGCCTGCTATCTGGAATATTATCGTAACAGTTCCCTTTTCCCTGTCGAAATCCGCAACGGTGAGCGGAATACGCTCGCCCTCGTCGTCAACGCGCAGAATGATGAACTGCCCGGGCTCAGCCTTTTTTGCAACCAGCGGAGCCTCCACGTCCATCAGGGTAACGTAGGGATTGAGAACTTCCTTTCTTGCTATTCTGTACATGATGTTTACCTCCTGTAAACCGATTTACTTTAGTATATCCCATTTACGGCGAAAATGCAAGTTTTCCGAGAAGAAAGTTCATAATTTCGTCAAATATTATTATTTCAACTCCGACGGTAAAAAAATTTGTGGAATATGCAAAAACACAAAGGAAATAGCTGCATAAAATATCCCCGAGTTTTCTCGGGGAATATTTCATATCTCATTTTTTCTAAGCTCCTCCGCTATCTTCGACAGCTTCTTAAGCCTGTGATTTAAGCCACTTCTGCTGATAGGCTTTTTAAGCTGCTGGCAAAGCTCGGACAGCGGCATCTCGGGATTTTCCGTACGAAGCTCTGCTGTCTCGCGAAGCTCGTCAGGAAGCCAGTCTGCGCCCTTTACAGCATAGATGTACTCGATATCCTCAATGCTCTTTCCTGCCGCAGCCACAGTCTTGTCGAGGTTTGCGCTCTCGCAGTTTACCGAACGGTTGACGCGGTTTCGGAAATCCTTCATTATCTTCACCTGCATTATCTCCATAGAGTGTGCCGCAGCACCGATGTAGGTGAGGAAATCCTCGATAAGCTCGCTCTCCTTCGCGTACAGCACAAGGCTGTCAGCCGCACGAAGCTCGCCGTTTTCGTCCATTACGCGTGCCCTGCGTGTGCGGACGGTCGTTTTTATCGCCATGCCGTGCTCGTTTATAAAGCTGTGAAGCGCCTTTGCTCTTGCCGCGTCGGGGTGTACTATCTCAAGGTGGTATTCCTTGTTAGGGTCTGTCACCGAGCCGCACGCTGCGAAAACCCCGCGCAGAAACGCACCGCTCTCGTTGTCATTACCCGATACCACCGCAGAGTTGATATCGCTGTAATTTCCAAACGCCTCAGAAACGCGCTCGTACCCGTCCGTTATCCTGAACGTGTAAAGTGAGCCGCCGTTCTTCACAAGTCGCACCGTTTCATGCCTCACATCGGGAAACACCTCATCACAGAGCGTTCTCGCTGCATTCAACAGATACATCTTCTCGGTCTGGAGAAGCGGCATTCCGTCCGAAATGCGCGAGGAATAGAAGATACCGTAAAGCATGGCTCTCATTTCGCCCTTCGGCATATCCCTTATCTCGCAAAGACCTTTTTTTATATCAGATGAGAATGACATCTTGTCCTCATTTCTTTGCCGCGTCGCGGTGCAGTATACGCACCTTGAGGTCACGCTTTTTAAGGTGAGCAGCTGTAAGCTCCGCAAAGGTAACGCTGCGGTGCTTTCCGCCTGTACAGCCGAATGCTATTACAAGGCGGCTCTTGCCCTCCGTAACATAGTGCGGAATAAGGAAATCTATCAGCCCGAACAGCCTGTCCTGAAGCTCCACCGACTGCGGGAAGCTCATTACATAGTCGCGCACTTCCTTATCAAGACCGGTCTTTTCTTTAAGCTCGGGGATATAGAACGGATTAGGCAGACAGCGCACATCAAATACAAGATCAGCCTCGCCGGGAGCGCCGTACTTAAAGCCGAAGCTCATACAGCTTACCATCATCGCATCGGAAGCCTTTTCAAGGAAAAGACCTGCTATCTGCTCTTTAAGCTGTCCTGTGCTTAAAAGCGAGCTGTCAACTATGTACTCGGCGTTCTCGCGGATATTGCCGAGAAGCTCTTTTTCTACGTCAACCGCCTTGCCGAGATCGCCGCCTGCCGCCTCGTCAAGAGGATGCTTGCGGCGGGTCTCCTTGTAGCGCTTCATCAGCACCTCGCGCGAGGCCTCAAGAAACAGCACCTTTACGTCGATACCGCGGAAATGCAGCTTTGTTATGCTCTCCTCAAGCTTGAAGAACATGGCTCCGCCGCGGATATCGGTAACGATAGCCACCTTCTGTATCTCGTTGTTTTCGTTGCATATTGCGGCAAAATCGGGGATAAGCTGCGGCGGCATATTGTCTATGCAGAAATACCCGATATCCTCAAGCACCTTAACGGCAGAGGATTTTCCCGAGCCTGATAATCCTGTTACGATCACAAATTCCATATCTTACTCCAATATAAGCATCTCGCATTCAAGGTCTACGCCCTTCTGCTCTTTTACTGTCTTTTTAATATGCGCCACAAGCGCCATTACGTCCTCAAAGCTCGCGCCGCCCTTGTTGATGACAAAGCCGCTGTGCTTCTCGCTCACCTGCGCACCGCCTATCGTGCAGCCCTTCAGGCCGCATTCCTCGATAAGCGCCGCTGCAAAGTAGCCCTCGGGGCGCTTGAACGTGCTTCCACAGCTGGGGAATTCAAGCGGCTGCTTGTCGCGGCGACGGCCCATAAGGTCGTCCATCTTCGCCTTTATCTCAGCCTTGTCGCCCTGCTTCAGCTCCATGGTCACGCTGACTATAACGCACTTTTTGCCCGAGAAAAAGCTGTGACGATAGGAAAGGGACATATCAGCAGCGTTTATCTCAACAATATCGCCGTTTTCGTCGATATAGCGGCAGCTTTTGACAACGTCCTTCATCTCGCCGCCGTAAGCGCCTGCGTTCATATACAGCGCACCGCCGACAGAGCCTGGGATACCATACGCGAATTCCAGTCCTGTGAGGCTGTTATCAAGAGCTGCCATGCAGACGGATTTGAGGCTCGCGCCTGCGGCTGCCGTGATAGTACCGCCGTTCACCACGACCTCGGAAAAATCCTTAGACAGCAGCACGATACAGCCGCGGTAGCCGTTGCCGCTTACCAGCACATTGCTGCCCTTTCCGAGCACGAAATACGGCATATCCTGCGCCCTGCTCAGCCTTAGTATCTCAACGAGCGCCTGCTCGCTGTTTGGCTGTACAAGAATATCGCATTCGCCGCCTATTTTCATTGAGGTATGGTGGCCGAGCGGCTCGTTAAGGCTGTATTTTACGCCGTTATCGCGGCAGAGCGTTTCGAGAGAAGCGTAATTCAAGACGTTGTCCTCCGTATG
Source organism: Oscillospiraceae bacterium (assembly GCA_045593225.1). Taxonomy (GTDB): domain Bacteria; phylum Bacillota; class Clostridia; order Oscillospirales; family Ruminococcaceae; genus CAG-115. The sequence continues at coordinate 9,095 of JAZNWG010000318.1, read as the reverse complement.
AATAGTAGGGCGGGCTGCCCTCAGCCCGCCGAAGCATATGTTATTTTACTCAGCCAGTGTATAAAGATACGCTGCGCCGATGATGCCTGCGTCATTGCCGAGCTTCGCGATGTCCAGCTTTGTGGAACGCTCGGGGTCGATACAGTAGCTCTCGCGGCCGATGAACTCGTTCAGCGGCTTTGTAAGATTCTCGCCCTCCTTGCAGATACCGCCGCCGATAAGCAGCACCTCGGGCTGGAATGTATTTACGATGTTTGTAAGACCGCAGCCGAGATAGTTGATGTACATATCAACAACATCACTTGCAGCCTTGTCGCCTGCTCTCCAGCCGTCGAAAGCGGTCTTGCCGTCAACTGCGTCGATAGAGCCTGCGATCTCCCACATCTTGCTGTCCTTGTTTTCTTCCATGGCTTCCTTAGTCATGTTGATAAGCGCAGTAGCAGAGGAATAAGCCTCAAAGCAGCCCTTTCTGCCGCAGCCGCACTGTCTGCCGCCGTATCGGATAACGCTGTGGCCAAGCTCTGCGCCACAGAAATTGAAGCCTGTGTATATCTTGCCGGCGATGATGATGCCTCCGCCGACACCTGTGCCGAGCGTTACCACTACAACGTCCTTATAGCCCTTGCCTGCGCCGTTGAGCACCTCGCCGAATGCAGCAGCATTAGCGTCATTCTCAACGTAGATATCCTTGTTGAGCTTCTTCTGGATCAGCGCACGCAGATCGGTGTTGTTGAAGCCGAGGTTGCAGCTGTAAAGCACGATACCGCTGTTTCGGTTTGCAACTCCCGGAGTACCGATACCGATACTGTTTACCTCGCCGATGGTTACCTTAGCTTCGCCGAGAGCAGCCCATACTGTCTCTACGATAGCATCAGCTATCTCCTCAGCGGGACGGGGAAGATTTGTCTTTGCGGTAGCCTTTGCTACGATATTGTAATTTTCGTCAACCACGCCGACCTTGATATTTGTGCCGCCGAGGTCAATTCCTATGTTGTACATTGGTTTGTATTTCCTTTCGATATATAACTAAATATTAAAAGCACGCTCTCAGTGAGTTGGCGGGCATATAGGCTGTAGCAGGATTTTCGAGGAAAAATCGTTTCAAACAAGGCAAAAAGCCGCCGACATACTTTGTGTATTTCAAGGCTTTTTAACGCAGTGTGAAGCGATTTTTACCGAAAAGACGCTACAGACGATGTGAACGCAAACTCACAGATTAAGATCAGACATGATATCCTCTTCATCAGAGTCGATACCAAGCTGCTTGAGCAGATCCTTAGCCGCATTGTAGCCCATCTTCTTCTGACGGTTGTTCATCGCAGCTACCTCAAGGATAACAGCAAGATTACGTCCGGGCTTTACAGGGATAGTAAGCAGCGGCACCTTAACGCCGAGAATGGTCATGAAGTGAGTGTCAACGCCCATTCTGTCATAGGTCTTTTCAGGGTTCCAAAGCTCCATCTCGACTACCATGTCGATCTTCTCGGTGAGCTTAACGGCGCCCACACCAAACAGCTGTCTTGCATTTATAATACCTATGCCGCGCAGCTCAAGAAAATGACGGATATTATCGGGAGAGCTGCCTACCAGCGTGATGTTGGAGGCCTTCTTTATCTCCACCGCGTCGTCTGCAATAAGTCTGTGGCCACGCTTTACAAGCTCGATAGCGGTCTCGGATTTACCAACGCCGCTCTCGCCGAGGATAAGTACACCCTCACCGTATATCTCGATAAGAACGCCATGACGGGTAATTCTCGGAGCAAGCTGAAGGTTGAGGAATGCAACCAGCTTAGAGATGAATACCGAGGTGCTCTCCTCAGATATGAACAACGGAATATCATACTGCGCAGCAAGCTCTGTCATCTCAGGAAACGGCTCAAGTCCGCGTGTGATGATAAGCGCAGGGAAATGATAGCCGAACAGGTCATTGAGGCGCTGACGGCGAGTATCGGAATCAAGACCGTTGAGATAAGCATATTCACTGTTACCCATTACCTGGATACGCTTGTTGTCAAAATACTCATAAAAGCCCGAGAGCTGAAGTCCGGGACGGTTGGTATCGTTGCTTGCGATAAGCTTGTTACCGCCGTTTTCAGGCATATACACCGTGCGCAGGCGGAACTCATCGATTATTTTCTGAAGCGGGAAGGAAAACTCCCTGTTTATTTCTTCGAGAGGCATAAATACAGTCCTTTCTCTGTTACGTCATTAAAGCATAGTGCTTCATATATCATTATACATTATAGACGCAATTATTTCAAGTATTTTCATATTTTTATTTTTTACCCAAATGTTTCATCACCGCTTGACTTTTGGCAGGCGGTGTAATATAATAAATAAACAAAACGGCGGAGACAAGCTCCGCCGGATATATCATGAAACTGTGCTTAAAAGTATGGCAGACGCGTCCGCAGGCGAAATTATACCGTCATCGTTGAAATCAGCCTTGGGATCGTCAGTGCCATCGCCGACCAGAAGCTTTAAAAGCATAGATGCGTCAGCAGGAGTAACAGTCATGCTGTTGTTGATATCGCCCTTTATCCTTGTCGCGCCGTCTGCGATGATCACATAGTCGCCGCGAAGATCAGGTACAAGCTCCACCTCGCCGCTCTGACCTATCATGTCAGTATCAACAAGCACGAGCGCGGACTTGCTTTCATCATATCTGTAAAGGCTTGCAAATTCACCCTTCAGCTGCTCGTCAACAGTGCTGTTATACCTTGCAGAAAGCCTGTTGTCGCTGTTGAAATGGATAAGCCCTGCTACCTCGCCGCCCGCCTCATTGAGCACTACATCAGGAATATAAACTCCGTCTGTGCGCAGGCCGAGACCTATCACAGGCACCGCATCATCGGTGATAGCGGAAGCCTTCAGCGTCCAGCTTGTCGTCTTGTCAATAACGAACTCCAGCGTAAGCTTTCTTTCCATTGCGGCAAGTATAACCTCGGCAGGGATCGAAACGCTGCCGTTTGTTTCTATCGCCACAGAGATACCCTTAGTCTTTCTGAGAAGCTCCTTTCGGATAGCCTCCCAGCCAACGATCTCGGTACCCTGGATAGCCGCCTTGTCAAGCTCTGCCGTATTCTCCTGAGTGGTATTGTCCTGAACAATGGCGCTTTCGCTGAATTTCACCACAACAGTAAATGTATCGGTAAGCTCCGCATAGGTGACAGTAAGCAGCTTTTCACCTGCCGTGTTGGAGTTGAAGCCCGAGATCATGCTCTCGGTCATGGGAATATCCTTGTACGTGCCGTCCTCGTAGGTGACTACGATATAGCCGCCCGTGAGATCCAGCGCCTCACCCTTGTCATAGCGCAGCTTGCGGGGCTCGGTATCTATCTCCATATAATATACATCAAGCTCGGCAGGTATCTCTACGATATACTGAAACTCTGCCATCTCGCTGTCGTTGTAGCCTGTCTTTACCGCAATGGCACGAATGGTGACCTCCACCGTATCGCCCGCCTTGCCCTTTATCCTGATAGCGTCGCCATCGTATTCCTCGCTATGAATATCGGGGGTAGAACCATCGGTGGTATAGAATATCCTCGCGTCCCTTGTGGAGCAGGACAGCTCAACATACAGATTTTCCTCGTATGTACCGGGCTTTTCGCTCGCCTTTACGGTAGAAACTGTCTTTGTCGCGTAGAACTCGCGATATACCTCCGCTTCGTACAGTGTCTCTGCCGCAAACGTATGAGCGCCGCAACCGATCGCCATTACAACAGCTGCTGCAAGCGCAGAAAGGCGTCTTTTCAGATCCATAAAGCTGACCTCCCGAATCATATATTACATTTTCCGATAGATATCGGTCATCATAGTTATTGCCACAGCTTTATTATACACTAAAAAAGCTTTTACGTCAATAAGTACCGCAAAAGGAGTTTTATATGAAAATTACACTTAACCCCGATGAAAATATCGTAAAAATGATCAAAGACGGACTTAAGCAGACAGGCGGCTACTGCCCATGCCGTATCGAGCGTACAGAAGAAAACCGCTGTATGTGCAAGGAATTCAAAGAGCAGATAAACGACCCCGATTTCGAGGGCTTCTGCCACTGCCTGCTTTACTATAAATCCAAATAACCGAATTACCGAAAGGAGATTTTTTATGAACGAGATCACTCTGACTAAAGAAAACTTTGAACAGCAGGTGCTGAAAAGCAACAAGACCGTGCTTGTTGACTTCTGGGCAAGCTGGTGCGCACCTTGCATGATGCTTTCCCCTGTTCTCGCCGAGATAGCAGAGGAAAATCCTGACATCGTGATAGCAAAGGCGAACGTGGACGAACAGCCCGGCATAGCTTTTCAGTACGGGATCAGCAGCATACCTACACTTATCGTTTTCAAAGACGGCAAGATAGCAAACGCAGCGGTCGGCCTTCGTAGCAAAGAGCAGATAATCGAAATGTTGAAATAAACAACACTATACGACATATTGCGGAATTATTATACCAAAAGTATAATAGTTCCGTTTTTTTATTGCTTTGTATGTTACATTCCGCAATGCTCTTCGTATAAAACAATGATTGGGGAAAACCAACAGACAACATAACAAAAACGGAGGTAACAAAACTATGAAGAAAATATTCCCTTTAATTATCGCAGCAGCGCTGCTCTGCACAGGCTGCCAGAGCCAGAGCAGCACCGAAAGCACTTCCGACAGCACGACAGCCCCTACACAGGCTTCCACTGTCGCAAACGAGGTGATCTCGCCCGCAGACAGCACACCTGCCGCGGAAACACCAGCTGACGAAACACCCGTTGATAACGCTGATGAGAATCGCTTTCTGACAGGCACTTACCTGCTGAATGACGGTGATGTTCATATTGGCTATATGTTCGCGCTTGAAGCCGAAGACCCTCTCGCTATGTTCTACACATTCGACGCAGGCTTTGAGACCGAGGTGACCTACAAGATCGTTGATAACACTATCGAGTTTAACGGCGAAAACGACAGCGTGATCGTTGATGTCACAAGCGGTGATCTTTCCGTTTTCAGCTTTAAAACAGCTGATGGCCTTGAATTTAATCTCCGCTACTTCAGCGAGTCGATGCCCGACGAGATACTCGGCAATTTCTACTCCAACCCCCAGCTCTGCGAGATCGCACTCGACTACTACGAGAAGAACAACGGCACTCGTCCCGCCTCCTGTGACGCTATCAACAATGCAGACAACACGGTTACTCTGCACATCTATGAGGACGATAACACCATCATCGCAAGCTACACAGTAGACAGAACAAGCTGCGCAGGCACAGATGATATCCTCGGAACCGATATTAACATTAACGCATAAAAGTCAAATATCAGTCCCTCCGAAGCTGCTCGGAGGGATTTTTTATGCCAAAAACTAAAACGTGGTTAATTTTCGTCAAAGAAGTAGTATTCAACCGTGATATTTGTACAAAATTGCTATTGAAGATTTTGTTGTTTTGGATTATGATAGATAATAGTTGTTTTTATATATTAAATATGTATCCCTCTGAAAGGCAGGTCTTTATATGGATATTTTACAGAATATAATAGAAATGGATAAGGCGGCTGCAGCAAGCACAAAGGCGGCTGTCAAAAAAGAGCGCGCGAAGCTCGACGAAAAGGAAAAGAATGCCGATTCGCGCAGAAATTCCGTACTGGACAGAAACCGCGAGGCAGCCGAAAACTCACGAATAGAGCAGGAAAAAGCGCTTGCAGAGAAAAAAGCCACTACCGAAGCCAAGCTTTCCGAAAGCAAGACAAGGCTTGACGATATATTCGCAAAAAACCGCGAAGGCTGGCAAAATGAGATAATCAGCCGCATTACAGGAGTTTAATATGTCGTTATCATCAAATTCCGTCATTGCTAAGGCAAGAGCTGTATACGGCAGATCGCTGAAAAGCGAGGATTATGCAAGACTCTGCTCTGCTTCTTCCGTTGCCGAAGCTGCTTCACTGCTTAAGCAGATGCCGCGATATGAAAAAGCTCTTAAAGGGATAGAGCCGCAGTCGGTCCACCGCGGACAGCTTGAAGCACTGCTCAGAAAAGCTACCTTTGATGTGTTCGAACGCTTCCACAGCTTTGATTTCAGCGACAGCCGAGCGTTCTTCCGTTATATCATAATGGAGCTTGAAGCAGAGCAGATACTCACTGCGATAGAATGCGTAGCATCAAAGACACCGCAGAGATATATCGCGTCGCTGCCGATGTTCCTTGTTAAGCACGCACAGACAGACCTTATCACGCTCGGAAAGGCACAGCGTTTTTCCGATGTCGCTGATTGCCTTGTCTCAACGCCCTATGACAAGATACTGCGCCCGCTCCTTATGGAAGCGGAAGGCAGCGGCAACATAAACATCAATGAGTGCGAGCGCCGCATGTATACTTTCTACTATATGTCAGCTATGAAGACCGCAGAAAAGATATACAAGGGCAAGCGCCTTGACGAGCTGAAGCGTGCGCTGCTTAAAAGCGTGGATATGGAGAATGTGGTCACCTGCTACCGTATAAGAGCATTCGGTGCAGACAAGGACAGCGTTAAAGACTCGCTGTTGCCGTTCAAGTACAGGCTGAGCGATGAGGCAACCGAACGTATCCTGCAGCTTGAAAGCGTTGCAAGGATCGAAGATGAGCTTCACAGGCTCGGCTATCGTACAGACGCACCTGCGCAATTTGATACAGTCGAGCAGCTGACCGAAACGATAAGCATGAACCACCTGAGACGCCTGCTGCGTCTGTCGCAGAACTCCGCCGCGGTTTACTACGCGCTGCTGGAGTGCCTGAAAATAGAACAAAGAAATGTAAAAACAGCAATAGAGGGTATCCGCTACGGGCTTCCGAGCACTGAGATACTTGATATGCTGGTAATATGAAAGGGGTGCTGAAATGGGTATAGAAAGAATGTCGCGGCTTACTGTCGAGGGCAGTCTCGACAAGCTGGACGACGCTCTTGTGCTGTGCTGTGAAAGCAAGCAATTTCAGATGACTGAAATGGGCGACAGCTCCATGCTGCGCGGTACGACCGAGCAAAACCCATATGAGAGCGCTTACAACGCAATGAACGAAATGGTCGCGACACTGAAGATAAAGCCCGAGTTCGTAGACTACAGCGGAATTGCGATGGAGAGCGGAGAGGAATTCACCGCATATACCAATAAAATAAGCGCAGAGCTAGCATGGATAAAGCGCGAATACGATGATATCGCCTCGTCACTGGAGGAGCATAAGCGCACAAACGCGTTTCTCAAGCACCTTATCGGTCTTGATGTAAGCTTCCATGACCTGAAAAGCATGCAGTATGTTGAGTTCAGGATAGGTACAGTCCCGACGGAAAACCTGCTTAAGCTGGAATACTTCGAGAACAAGGCGCTGCATTTTATCCCGATAGATACAAGCGGCTCCGATACATGGGGAATATACCTCGCGCCGAAGGACAGCATCGGGTTCGCAGACGCTGTCATGAGCTCGTTGTTCTTCCGCCCCGCAGAGCTTCCCGATTATCTGGTTGCAGACCCCGCGACCACTACCGCGATACTCGACAAGGTAATTGACGATGAGGAAAAGATAAAAGAGGACCTGCAGAGGAATATCGATAAATATATCGAAGAAAACCGCGACGAAATGCTTGCAACTCTCAGCAAGCTGAAGTACCTCAATGACTGCTTTGATCTGAGAAAGAAAGCCTTTATCTCGGGCGACAGCTTCACCTTCGCGGGCTACTGCCCCACAAGAAGCAGCTGCGCGCTGTGTGAAAAGCTTTCCGCCGTTGAAGGGCTTAAAGCCTCGGCAGTTGCGATAAGCGGCAAGGGCGCCCCCACCGATGTACCTGTAAAGCTGCGCAACAACATCGTGTTCCGCCCATTTGAGATGTTCGTCAAGATGTACGGACTTCCCGAGTACGGCACATTTGACCCGACACCTTATGTCGCAGTGACATATATGCTGCTTTTCGGCATAATGTTCGGCGACGTGGGACAGGGTCTCGTAATATCGCTGCTGGGTATCCTCCTCTCGATATTCACGAAGAACGGCCTTGCTCCGATAATGACAAGGATAGGTCTTTGCTCAGCGGCAATGGGCGTTGTTTACGGCTCGGTATTCGGTATCGAGACTATAATTGAACCGTTCTTCCACCGCGAGAATATATGGCAGCTTCTCGGCTACACAGAGCGCCCCGAAAATATATTCCAGGTATCGACCACGCTGCTTATCGCAGCACTTGGAATAGGTATAGTGCTGATAGCTATCTCGATGACGTTCAACACAGTACTGAACTTCTCAAAACACAGGATAGGCGAGGCGTTGTTCGCTGTAAACGGCGTGTGCGGACTTACGTTCTACATTGCGCTTATTGCAGGCGCGGCAGGTATGTTCATGTTCGGAATCGACCTGTTCTCCCCTGCTTACGTGATATGCCTTATCGTTCTGCCGCTTATCCTTATATTCTTCAAGCACCCGCTGTCTGACCTTATCAGCGGCAAGAAGCACACCGAAAAGGTATCGGTAGGCAGCTTTATAATCGAGAACTTCATCGAGCTGTTTGAAGCTGCGCTGAGCTTCCTTTCAAACACCATGTCGTTCCTGCGTGTGGGCGGATTTATCCTCAGCCACGCGGGTATGATGCTGGTAGTGGGACAGCTTGCAGGTACAAATGTGCCCGGCGCCGAGATAAGCTTCACCACAGTGCTTGTATATATCCTCGGCAACCTATTCGTAATGGGTGTTGAGGGCCTGCTGGTAGGTATCCAGATACTCAGACTTGAGTTCTACGAGATATTCAACAGATTTTACAGCGGCAACGGACAGAGCTTCCGTCCGCTTGAAGTAACATTTGAACAAAACTGACTTTGGAGGAAATAAAAATGGAGATCGTAATGTTTTTTGCTATGCCGCTTATCGCAGTTGCAGCTATCATGCTGCCCCTGTTCATAAATCTCAAGCGCACAAAGGATAAGAAGCCCACAAACAGAAAGCGTGCTATCATCACTAACGCTGTATCCTTTATCGGTGTTATGGTAGTTATGACCATTATGCCTCTCACCGGCGCATTCGCAGCAAGCGAGACCGTTGCCGCCGCAGCTGACGGTATGACCGAGGCAATGAAGTACCTCGCAGC
>JAZNWG010000317.1:0-3791 GCA_045593225.1 Oscillospiraceae bacterium | reverse complement strand
CTCACTGCACGTGCAGGCTCGCCCATGTGCGGAGTTCCTTATCACAGCAGCGAGACCTACATAAAAAAGCTTATCGACAAGGGCTTCAAGGTGGCTATCTGCGAGCAGATGAGCGACCCTGCAACAACAAAGGGCCTTGTCGAGCGCGACGTTATCCGCCTTGTTACCGCAGGAACTGTCATCGAGGCGAGCATGCTGAGCGAGGAGAGCAACAACTATATCGCCTGCGTGTATTCCGATAATGCAGAAAAGCGCGCTGCGCTTGCGTTTGCGGATATCTCAACGGGCGAGGTGCACGTTTTCGAGAAGAGCGGCAGACTTATGGAGCAGGATATCATTGCGGAATTGTCGCGCTTTGACCCTGTGGAGCTGCTTATAACAGAGAGCTTTCTGCAGCTTAAGGAGGCTTACGGCTTCGTCCGTGAGCGCCTTAAAAAGTGCATTTATGAGATGCTTCCCGAGGCAAGCTTTGACAGCTCGGATACCGAAATAATCACCTCTCAGTTCAATACCGAGAGCGAGGAGCAGCTCGGTGTTGCGGAAATGCCTATGGCAAAGCGCGTGCTTTGTGCGATGTTCCGCTATTTCGGCGAGACACAAAAGGCCACCGTAAAGCGCTTTGTAAGTATGAAGATACACTCCGACGGCGAGTTTATGGGTATAAACCTCACCACGCGCCGAAATCTCGAGCTTACAGAGACCATGCGCAACAAGGAAAAGCGCGGCTCGCTTTTATGGGTGCTGGATAAGACCGTCACAACGCTCGGCAGGCGCAGGCTGCGCACATGGCTTGAGCAGCCGCTGATAAACGCTGCGGAGATACTCCGCAGACTGGGCGCAGTCGATTGCCTGGTAAAGGACGCGTCTGTGCTGTATGATATCCGCGAGGCGCTGGACGGCATCTACGACATGGAGCGCCTTATGAGCCGCGTGATGTACAAGAAAGCGTCGCCGAGGGATATCTATGCGCTGGGACAGACCTGCAACAGGCTGCCGCTTTTAAAGGAGCAGCTTCAGCGCGCAGATTGCCCTATGCTCAATGCGCTGAATGTAAAGATAGACGAGCTTTACGATGTTGCTTCGCTTGTTGAGAATGCTATCGTTGACGAGCCGCCGTTTAACATGAAAGATGGCGGAGTTATCAGAGACGGCTTCAACGAGGAGATAGACAGGCTTCGTAAGATCGCGGGCGGCGGTAAGGAGATACTTGCTGACATAGAGGAGCGCGAAAAGGCTGCAACGGGCATCAAGACCCTCAAAGTCGGCTATAACCGCGTTTTCGGTTATTACATCGAGGTATCCAACAGCTTCAAGAACGACGTGCCCGCACATTACATAAGAAAGCAGACGCTGACAGGCGGCGAGCGCTACATCACCGAGGAACTCAAAAAGGTAGAGGGCGAGATACTCGGCGCTACCGACAAGATACTTGCGCTGGAGCAGGCGGTGTTCAGCGAGGTGCGCGACTACATCGGAACGCGCCTTGAGGTGATACACCGCACAGCCGAGGCTATCTCGGAGGTGGACGCGCTTTGCAGCTTTGCGAGCGTTTCGATAGAAAACGGCTATGTAAAGCCTGAGATAACACTGGACAGCGTTATCGACATCAAGGGCGGACGTCACCCTGTTATCGAAAAGATGATGCAGGACCGCCCGTTTACGCCTAACGACACTTATCTCGATCAGGGCGACAACAGGCTCATCATAATTACTGGCCCGAACATGTCGGGTAAATCCACATTCATGAGGCAGACTGCTATTATCGTGCTTATGGCGCAGATAGGCTGCTTTGTGCCTGCGAGATACGCGAAGATAGGCGTTGTTGACCAGATATTCACACGTGTGGGAGCGTCGGACGACCTCACAAGCGGACAGTCTACATTCATGGTAGAAATGAACGAGGTTGCCGAGATACTGAAGAATGCTACCAAAAAGAGCCTTGTTATCCTTGACGAGATAGGCCGAGGTACTTCCACCTTTGACGGTATTTCTATTGCAAAGGCAGTCGCAGAGTACATCAGCGGCAAGAATATCGGCTGCAAGACACTGTTTGCAACGCATTATCACGAGCTTATCGCGATGGAAAAGGAATTTGAGGGCATACGCAATTTCAGCGTTGCGGTATCAAAGCGCGGCGATGATATAAAGTTCCTGCACAAGATAGTGGAGGGCGGTACTGACGACAGCTACGGAATTGAAGTAGCGAAGCTCGCGGGACTTCCGCAGAAGGTGATAAACAGCGCCAAGGAGGAGCTTAAAGGTCTTGAAGTTATGGGCAAGATGAAGCTCACCGAAACGCTTGAGAATGCGGCGGAGAACCAGTTCAGCTTTACAGCGATAAACGAGCAGAATGCTATAGCAAGGCTTCGCGCGGCGGATATAAATTCCATGTCGCCGATGGACGCGCTGTTGTTTGTGAAGGAATTGAAGGATACCTTGTAAGGAGGTTTACATGAAAGTAGCGGACAAAAAGGGCACGAAAAGGGCAGCGCTTATAGTGATTGTTGCGTTGCTTGTTATCGGCGCGTTCGTAGGCGGCTTTTTCGCAGGACAAAGCGGACAGCGCGTGGAAACACAGCTCGCATGGAGCGATACCGAGGTCGTATATGCCGAGATACTGAGCGTTGACAATGCACACTTCCATGTTCGCGGACTTGATGTGAACGACATAAACGGCAGGGGTGAGTACACCTTTTCCGCAAAGGAGCATACAAAGCTTATCTGGCGCGGGACGGAGCTTTCTTTGTCCGATTTTGATGCAGGCGACAGGATCGCGTTTTATTACAGCGGCGAGGTGCTTACAAGCTACCCTGCGCGTGTGCTTAATGTTACGAAGATAAAGCTGCTGGACGACGAGGTGTAAAATGAGCGAGGAGCAGAACAGATACCGAGAGGCCCAGCGCAGAAAAAGCAAGGCTCGTACGATAAGAAATATTACGGTGTTCGCGGTGCTTATGCTGATACTGGTGGGACTTTTCGTGATAAAATTCACGCGCGGAGAGGGCGAGCCTGAAAGCGGCGCGAGCATTACGGAAACGATAGAGCAGTAAAAGAACGGAGAAGCTATGCCAAAGATAAACCTACTTGACAAAAGCGTATATGAGCTTATCGCAGCAGGCGAGGTGATAGAGCGTCCAAGCTCTGTTATCAAGGAGCTTTGCGAGAACTCGATAGACGCGGGCGCAACGACTATCACGGTGGAGATAAAAAGAGGCGGAATATCCTATATCCGAGTGACGGACGACGGCTGCGGAATTGCCTATGAGGATATGCCGTCGGCTTTTCTGCGCCACGCGACAAGTAAGGTGTACACTGCCGACGACCTTGAGAGTATAAATACCCTCGGCTTCCGCGGAGAGGCGCTGGCCTCCGTATGTGCCGTCGGACGTGTTGAGTGTATTTCTAAGCAAAGCGGCGACAAGCTTGGCGCGGTTTATCGTATCGAGGGCGGCGAGTGTGTGGAGTACGACCGCACAGGCGGCGCAGACGGCACGACTATAATTATCCGCGATCTGTTCTTCAATACTCCCGCAAGACTTAAATTTCTCAAAAAGGACGTGACCGAGGGCAACTATTGCGCAAGCGTTGTCGAAAAGCTTGCGCTGTCACCCTAATATCTCATTCCGCTTTATCCGCGACGGCAGACAGACTATGCTTTCGCCCGGAGACGGTGAGTATTACAGCGCGGTGTATGCGGTGTTCGGCAAGCAGTTTGCGGCAGGGCTTATCCCTGTCGAAAACATCTACCGCGATACCTCGGTGACGGGCTATGTGAGCTCGCCCCTGTTTAC
>JAZNWG010000316.1:0-5326 GCA_045593225.1 Oscillospiraceae bacterium | reverse complement strand
CAAGCGCTGTGTCCTTATGCGGCGAGTCGAAGGTCGGAATGATAAGCAGCTTTTTCAGCTTAAGCTGCTTTACAGCCTCCTCCGCTAGCCTTACATGTCCGTTATGAACAGGATTAATGCGCCACCGAAAATTCCTGTCTTAATCAAGCTCTATCACCCTCTTCTTGGGATCCTTGCTTCTTCTGAAAAGCACGAACTTTCGTCCGATGACCTGAACTACGTCAGCGTTAAGCTGTGCTGCGATCTCGTCAGCCGCTTCTCTTGCGGTATAGTCGCAGTTCTCCTGAACGCCTACCTTGATAAGCTCTCTTGCATTGAGAACATCGTCAAGCTGCTTGATAAGCTCCTCGCCGATGCCGCTCTTTCCTACAAAAAATATTGCGTTATAGCCCTGCGCAATGGAGCGCAGGTGTGCTCTCTGTTTACTTGTCAGCATTTAATTGAATTTCTCCTTAAGAATCTCGCTAAGCTTTTCAAATGCCTTAGCACGGTGACTGATCTTGTTCTTTTCGTCCTCGCCGATAGTCGCCATGCTCTCATCATCGTCCAGCATGAATATGGGATCGTAGCCAAAGCCGTTATCACCCAGAGGCTCATCGCCTATGTAGCCCTCTACCGTGCCATTTACGGAATACTCGTCGTCCTCAGCGTAAATAAAGTAGATAGAGCATACAAATCTCGCGTCACGAAGCGATCTGTCAACTCCCTGCATCTCCTCAAGCACCTTTTCGCAGCGCTCCTTATCGGTAGCGTTCTCGCCTGCATAGCGCGCGGAATAGATGCCGGGGGCACCACCCAGAAAGTCCACCTCAAGTCCGCTGTCGTCCGCGATGGTGGGAAGTCCTGTTGCCTCGAAAACAGCACGCGCCTTGATGTGCGCATTCTCCTCGAAGGTATCGCCGTCCTCGATTATCTCGTCTGTAAAGCCTGCCTGACGCATGGATATCACCTCAAAGCCGAACGGCTCAAAAAGCTTTGCGAACTCGCGCAGCTTGCCGTTGTTGTTTGAAGCGATTATCAGCCGCTTCGGGTCAGGCGTACTCGCGGCAGGTTTGTCCTCTTGTGAATTCAGATGAAGTGTAGTCATTTGTTTTCCTTTCGCAAAAATAAATATGTTTGTATATGAACGCTCTTACTCGAAAAGTGCGTTTACATAATCTGTGGGAATAAAAGGCTGAAGATCGTCTATCTTCTCGCCTACGCCAACGAGCTTTACGGGGATTCCAAGCTCGTTCTTTATAGGTATTATTATACCACCTTTTGCTGTTCCGTCAAGCTTTGTCAGCGCAATTCCTGTAATTTCAGCGGTTTCACTGAAAAGCTTAGCCTGATTTACGGCATTCTGTCCTGTGGTAGCGTCAAGCACCAGCAGCGTTTCGATAGAAGCATCTGGAAGCTCGCGTGTGATAACGCGTGCGATCTTCTTGAGCTCCTCCATAAGGTTCTTCTTGTTGTGAAGTCTGCCTGCGGTATCGCACAGCACTACGTCTGCGCCGCGGGCCTTTGCTGCGTTTATTGCATCGAAAACAACCGCGGCAGGGTCGCTGCCCTCGGAGTGCTTTACGATATCAACGCCTGCGCGGTCTGTCCATACATTAAGCTGATCTATCGCCGCCGCACGGAACGTATCAGCCGCCGCAACGATGACCTTCTTGCCCTGTGCCTTGAGGTTTGCGGAAAGCTTGCCTATCGTTGTGGTCTTGCCTGCACCGTTTACGCCTATCACCATGATGACAGCGGGCGAGCTTTCAAGCTTCAGCTCATTATCGCCTGTCAGTATCTCGGCGATGATATCGCGCAGCAGCTGCTTTACATCGGCAGGGTCGGTTGCGCCTGTGCGCTTCACCTCTGCGCGAAGCCTGTCGCAGATATCACACGATGTTTCAGCACCGATATCCGAGAGGATAAGCATTTCTTCAAGCTCCTCAAAGAAGTCCTCGTCTATCTTTGTAAAGCTGTTCATCAGCAGCTCTATCTTGCCTAAAAAGCCGTCCTTGGTCTTTTTGAGACCGTTCTTCAGCTTCTCGAAAAAGCCTTCCTTTCTGGGCGCTTCGGCTTCTTCGTCGGCAGCTTCTTCATCATCAGAAGTATCGTCGTCAGCTTCTGCTTCTTCAGCCACCTCGGCAGCTTCAGCAATCTCCTCAACCGCTTCTTCGATCGTTTCCTCAGCAACCTCCTCAACGACCTCAGCGGCTTCTTCCTCAGAAAGCTCCTCTACGGCTTCGATCAGCTCCTCTGCTTCGTCGTCCTGCTTTTTCTTCTTGAATTTATCAAATAAGCCCATGTTGCCTCCAAATTATTTAAGTTCTACATCAAGCTCGTCTGTAAGCTCTCTGCGCAGCAGACGGGACACGCCCTTCTCCTGCATAAATACACCGTACAGCACCTCACAGCCCTCGATAGTACCGCGACGGTGAGTTATCACCATAAGCTGTGTGTGATTACTGAACTGGCTGAGATAGGATATGTACTTGTCAACATTCACATCGTCAAGCGCAGCGTCCACCTCGTCCAGCATACAGAACGGCGTGGGACGGTGGCGCAGTATCGCGAAGTATATCGTGATAGCGACCATAGTCTGCTCGCCACCCGAAAGAGAGATAAGATTCTTTATTACCTTGCCGGGGGGAGCAGCATTTATCTCGATACCCGAATTCAGCACGTCATCGGGGTCGGTAAGCACGAGCTCTGCTCTTGCGCCCTCACCGAAGATGCTTACGAATATCTCACCGAAATGCTTGTTTATATCCTCAAAGCTGTTGAGGAAGCGCGTCTTGATATCGCCTGTAAGTGTTTCGATAAGCTTTTCAAGCTCGCGCTTTGAGCTTTCGATGTCATTAAGCTGTGCTGTCTGAAACTCGTATCTCTCGGATACCATGCGGTATTCCTCAATGGAGTCCATATTTACGCTGCCCAGCGCGCTTATGCGCCTGTTGAGCTCGGAAAGCTCGTTCTCCGCCGCCATGAGATTTTCGAGCGGCTTTGCCTGCTCCACTGCCATGGAAACGGTAAGCTCGTAGCGCTCATACAGCAGCTTTACTATGCTGTCGTAGTCCTTCTGCACATTCGCACGGCGCTCCTCCAGACGAGCGACCTATCGATTGAACTTCTCTCTGTTATCAGTAGCCTCGCGGACATCGCGGTGCATGGTCTCAATTCTTTTTTCAAGCTCTGTAACTACCTCAGTGCAGCGCATTATATCCGAATCATTCTCGGAAAGGCTCTCGGACTGCTGCTGGATAGAAAGCTTGACGCGCTCAATCTCAAGGCGTATCTCGTTGTCGTTTTCAAACAGCTTGTCGATAGCCTCTTTAAAGCTGCCGCTGTTTTCAAGTATCATGCGGCGGTTATTTTCGATACTGCGTATCTCAGCACGCAGCGCGTCAATGTCCTTTGCCGCTGCGACCTCACCAAGATTATACTGCGCTATCTCATCAGACAGCGCCTTTATGCTTTCTGCCGCGCTGCTTCTCTCGCTGTCGGACTCGGACAGCTTTGCTTCAAGCTCCGCTATCTTCTCGTCAAGCTTTTGGATAAGCTTCGCGCTTTCTTCCACAAGTGTGCGCTGCTGCTTTATCTGCGTATCAAAGCGCTCAACGGTGAGCTTTGCAGTCTCGCCCTGCTCGGAAAGCTGCGAGATAAGGCTATCTAGCCTTGAAAGCTCTGCGTTCCAGCGTATCTCTTCATTATCCAGGTCACGCAGTTCCTCCTGCATACCCTCGATCTCAATGGTGAATTTTGCTGTTTCAGCCTGATACTGGCGGAATTCCTCGCTCTTTTCATTCTGCTCTCCGCGAAGCTTTGCAATCTCACTGTACAGTGCCTCTATCTCCTGCTTACGGGAGATAATGCCGCTGCCCGTGACCTTGCTACCGCCCGTAAACGAGCCGCCCGCATTAACGACCTGACCGTCAAGCGTTACGATACGGAATTTGTTGCCGTAGCGCTTTCCGATGAATGCCGCTGTGTCGATATCGTCAACTACCGCTGTCGTGCCGAGCAGGTATTTCACTATCTCGGAATACTCGTCGTCGCACTGTACAAGCTCGCTTGCAATGCCCTCAAAGCCCTCCTCGGAGGACAGCTTAGGCTCGTTCAGCGAGCGCCCCTTCATGCTCGAAATAGGGAGCATTGTTGCACGGCCTGCGTTTGTTTCCTTCAAAAATCTGATACAGCGCTTTGCGGTGTCCTCGTTATCAACGATTATATGCTGCATAACCGACTGAAGCACGGTTTCTATAGCCGTAACGTACTTATCCTCAACGCTGATTATATCCGCAACGATACCGTGAATACCGCTTATTCTGCCCGATTTTGAGGCTTTTATAAGCTCCTTTACGCTGCGGTAGTAGCCCTCCATGCTGTTTTCCACATCACGCAGGACATTATATCTCTGCTGCTTTGAGCCAAGCTCACTGCTTACCTCGTCAAGGGCAGCCTTTGCGTCGTTCATGCGGCGCTTTTTGCCGTCGATAAGGCGCTCGTAGCCCGACAGCTTGTTCTTTGTCGTATCGCGCTGCTCTGATATTTCTTTAAGCTTCTTTGAAGCCTCAGCCTTGCCGTCGTTGTATTCTTTCAGCTTTGCTTCGCTGTCATTTAATCCCTCTAAGAATACACGCTTCTGCTCCTCAGCCTCTTCAGCTGCGCGCTCTGCCTGATTGGACTTTATGCTTGCCTCGCTCTTGTCGCGGTAGTGCTGCGCAAGCTCTGCGTCAAGTGCCGAATACGCCTTGTCCGCCTGCTCATTTCTGCTTGCTATCTCGGAAAGCGAGCTCTGAGCCGCTTCGCGCTTTCTTGCGATATCGGAAAGCTCCCGCTCCTTCGCAGATATCTTATCCTCAACCGCCTTTATCTCCTCATCAAAGCTGCTGCTGCTCTTTTCAGCTGCTGCTATCTGCTCTGACAGCTCCTCGCGGCGCTGCTCGTTATGGCGCAGATCGTTTTCGAGCACCTGGATACTCGCGCGCTGCTCTGCGATCTCATCATTCACGGTCTGACGGCTCTTGCGGAAGCGTTCAAGCTCCGCCTGTATCCTCATGCGCTTGTCCGAAGCGTCCTCAATACCTGCTTCAAGCTTCTCGATATCGCGCTCGTAATGCTCTGTTTCGGCGCGGTTCAGCAGCAGATCATCGTCCAGCTTTTTCAATGCGTCACGCTGGTTTGATAATCTTGCGGTGCTTACAGATATCTCAAGCCCTTTTTTCTCCGCATACAGCTCTGCCGCCAGCGCAGCCTTTTCTGACTGCTTTTTTAGAATTGGTAAACGCTCCTCGTCAACTCTGATGATGTCCTTCTGACGAGTGATGTTCTCCTCTGCACGCTGAAG
>JAZNWG010000315.1:0-10664 GCA_045593225.1 Oscillospiraceae bacterium | reverse complement strand
TGTGCTTTTCCTGCATAATCTTCTCTCCTGATACTAGTATTATTCCTCGGTCTGAGCTATCTCAGGCTCTTCCTCGATCTCGGGATACTCGATCACCTCAAGATCCTCGGGAGTTACCTTGCTCTCAGCCTTGATGTCGATCTTAAAGCCTGTCAGCTTTGCTGCGAGCCATGCATTCTGACCCTTGTTGCCGATAGCGAGCGAAAGCTGATTATCGGGAACGATAGCCTTGCAAGCACGGACTGCGGGATCGTTGATAACTACCTGAGTAACCTCAGCGGGCTTCAGAGCCTGCTTGATGAACTCCTCGGGATCCTCGCTGTAGAGAACAACGTCGATCTTCTCACCCTTGATCTCGTTTGTAACAGCTGTGATACGGCTCTTCTGAGGACCGATACATGTGCCGACTGCGTCAACGTTGGGATCGTTGCTGATAACAGCGATCTTGGAACGCGAGCCGGGCGCACGGCTGATAGACTTGATCTCAACGATTCCGTCATAGATCTCGGGACACTCAAGCTCGAACAGGCGCTTGATAAGGCCCTTGTCTGTTCTGGTGATCCTGAGGGACTGCTTCTTTGCACCCTCCTTGTATTCTCTGGAAACGCCTGTGATGTATACCTTTACTACCTGTCCCTCTGTAAGTACCTCACCGGGGATCTGATCGTTTCTCATCAGCAGTGTTTCATTCTTATTGATCTCGATCGTAGCATGGCCTGTCTTGGGCTCTACACGGGTAACGAGCGCGGAAACAGCCTCGTTCTCATACATACCCCACATCTCGGACAGCTGCTGACGTTCAACATCGCGGAAGCCCTGCTTGATGAGGTCCTTTGCGTTCTTAGCCGCAATTCTCTTGAACTCGTGCGTGTCGATCGGGCAACGAACCATATCGCCTACCTGAAGTGTGGGATCGATCTTTCTTGCTTCTTCAAGAACGATCTCGATCTCAGGCTCATAAAGGCTGTCAACTACCTCGATGACCTCCTTAAGTATGCTTACATCGAAAATCTGCTTTTCCAGATCGATGTTTACCTGTACAGCGTCGCTCTCCTTATCCTCAATGTGAAGATTTGTCTTTAAGCTCTTCTCGATCGCGAGCTTGATCTTTCCGACAAACACATCGGGGTCGATACCCTTCTCTGCTGCAAGGTCTGCCAGCGCGTTGAAAAACTCGCCGATCTCATTTTCCTTGGGTGCTACCTTTTTCTTAGCCATTTTCCTTTGATCCTCCGTTTAATTAAATATCATAGTTATCAAAATCGTCGTAATTTATTCCTGAGATATCAGCCGCCGTAAGAGTGAGCGTTCCAAGATCTCCGTCTAACGTTATCTTTTCGCCGTCAAATTCCTTCAGCACCGCGCTGAAAGCCTTGGACGGTGCGCCCTCGATAAGCTTGTAGGTCTTGACCTTTACCTTTTTACCGAGCGACATTTCAAGCTGACCTATTCTTCTGATAGGTCTTTCAAGTCCAGCAGAACCGATCTCGAGATAATCTATCTTGTCGATAAACTCCTGCTTGTCGATCTCCTCGTTGATAAGTCCGTCGATACTCTCGCAGTCGTCAAGGGATATACCCTCTGCCTTGTCGATGAATATGCGCAGGTACCATTTCGCGCCCTCTTTTGCAAACCACACGTCCCATAGCTGGTAGCCGTGCGATTCAACTATCGGGCGTACCGCAGCCTCTGCCGCAGCCTCAATAGAGCTGAAGCCCTTTGCCAAAGCCATTGCATGACTCCTTTCGCTTGTTTTGTAGAGAAAATCTCCCAATTAAAACTTAAAGACCGAAGCGAAGCCCCAGTCTTTAGCCTTATCTATCATTTATATTATAACACTATTTTATAATAAAATCAAGTAGTTTTATTAAAATTTTTGCTTTTTATTTATTTTTTATTTAATCATAAAACAAATTCCTGCTCAAACTCATTCTCAAGCACCGGCTGAGGAGCCGGAGTGGTTCTGGTTACAGTTGACTGCTTATTGATCTCAGAAAAACTAATAGGCTGTCTGAGAGGCATGCCGGTCTCCTTCATGTGTGCTGCGATCTTATCAAATTGGATCTCCTCGGGTGTAAGATAATCAGGATCATTTGTGCCAAGCTCATTTGCACGCTTGATGCTCTCTTCCCGAACATGATCTGCGGTACCCTGTGTAAGGCCCTCCGAATCGTTTCTGAGCCTCTCAAAAAACTTCATTTTTTCGCAGTACGAATTATACTCACGACGCTGTTCCTCAATCCTGGCCTTTTCCGATCTGAAAAAAGAAGAGTTCAGCTTGTTCAGAAAACGCTTGATAGGGTTCATAGTTGCAGGTTTCTTAACTTCCTTGGGTTCCATTCCCGTATAATCAACTGTTATGCCCTCGTGCGGATCCTTGTATGTCGCAGCGGTAGCGATCTCACCCTTGGCTGCGGCGTTCTTTGAGAAGACTACAGAAACCATATGCACCGTATCTTCAAGAGCATAAGGGGATACATCCCATCTCTGATTGAAAGGAGTATCACCTATACGGATACAACCCACCGCTTTCCTCACGTCATTATAAGTCATATTTTCCTCTGTTACCTCTTTGCCGAGTATCGCAGAAAACATAGCATATGCCATCTGGCGACCATACCTGTGATCAACATACTTTATCTTTGCCATAACAACCTCCGAAACTGATTTCTTGTTGTTTTATACGCAATTCACAAAAAAACGTAACAAGACCTAAAAAAATTATGCTACTCCGAGGAACTCCTCCAGAGTAAGTCCGCTGTCGTGAACAAGTTTTGCGGTGCTCGTTCCGAGATAACGAACATGCCAAGGCTCGTAGATATAGCCTGTGATGTTGGTCTTGCCCTTAGGATAGCGGATTATGAAGCCGTATTCATGGCAGTGCTCAGCAAGCCATTTGCCCTCTGCTGTGTTGCCATAGGACTGATTGAGCGAGGTTATATCCATTGCAAGACCTGTCTGATGCTCTGAATGCCCGGGCTTTGCTGAATAAGTAACAGCATTTTCATAACCGTCTATGCTTACCCAGTAATTGAACGTAGACTCCTGCTTTGTGTATGAGCGGAAGCCTGATATTATCGACATATCATAGCCCGAGGCTTTCTTCATCTTGATATAAGCTGTGTAAGCCGCGGGAGTTATGCCGTTGCCATAGCTTGCAGGGAGCGAATATTCCTTATTTACGAGGAGCACTCCGCCGACATAGGTCACGCCGTCCTTTTCAACAGGCTCGGGAGCCTCAATATGGGCGGTAACAGTTCCCTTGCATATGATATCGCTGAAATCGTGCTTCACGCGGATAACACCGTTTCCCGAAGCTACGCCCGTATTGTTTATCCACATATAGCCGTCAAGATCTATCGAGCCGCCCTCGAATATCTTTATGCGGCCACTGCAGCTGGTAAGCGCATCTTCCGTTATCTCTATATGGCCGCGAACATTCAGCACGCCGCCCTCGGCTATCTTCAGCCTGCCGTCCACCTTAAGAGTCACGTCCTCGCTTACGGTAAAGGAACCGCCGTCCCTGATGTAGATTATCTCATCGCGGTCTATGGTGTAATTTCCGATAAGCTTCTTGGGAGACGCGATATCAAGCACCGATACCGCAGCCAAAGCATTCACCTGAAGCGGTGCGCCCTGCGGCAGCGTCATAGTGCATATCATCACAAAAGCCATAGCTACAGCCAGAAGCCTCGAAAAACATCTTTTCATATCAGCACCTCCATCACAAAAGCTTCTATTTATAAAACGGTTTTAAGCAATATTTGGTTGCAAAAAGATTATAGCATAGTGTAACCAAAAAGTCAATAATAACAGCCCGAGGATAGCCTCGGGCTGATCGTTATTCTATCGCGATATAAACGTCCATGTAACACGCGATCGCAACTGGAGATCACCAAGTCATGCCTGATATAGTCTTCACGCACCTTAAAGCTGCGCGGGAAAGCAGCCTGCCAGCTTTTCGGGAGAAAGCTCCTCGATATCCCACACCGCATCGTAAAGCAGTGCAAGATTATCCTCGGAATACTCTACCTGCTTAGAATAGAGCTTAATATTAAGCACCCTGTCCCAGTCGGTAAGCTCACTTTTTTCAAGCCATGTAAGGCAATCCAACATAAGCACTGACAGCACCGCGGCAGCCACAAGCCCCATGCGGCTTACTACCTCGCCCTCAAACACGCCGTTCAGAAAATAGCGATAGCAGAAATACACCGCAACATGCTCATAGCGCCACATGTCACCACCGAACTGCTCGCAGAAGCGCGGCAGAGCCTGTATTATTTCAGCACTGCGTTCAGTAAGCACCGCAAGGCGCGCGTCCCACTCGACGCTTATGCTTTCCATCTCCGCATACAGCTTCAAAAGCGCTTTCACGGAACTGCCGCTGAAGTCATCAGCAGTGATGATCTCTGCTTTCGGCAGCTCGCCGCCGTTATCAATCACCTCCTGCAGTCTGGTTGTATACACCGCCGCCGAATGCAGCCTGTCACGAAGCGCTACGTTTCTGTTCTGAAGCAACCCGAACAGCTCCTCCCGTGCCGCTGACAGAAGTTGCAGAAGCGGCTCGGAGCAGGTATCATCTGCCTGCTCATCTATTTCCTCGGAAATAAAACGAAGCGGTGCACTGTCCGAGAACAGCAGGCGGCAGACCTCCTCGCAGCAAAGACCGAGCCCTGCTTCTTTCAGCTCGTTATACCAGCCGAAAAATCTCGGGTGCAATGCGCAGATATCGCACAGGCTGTCTTCGCCCATATTGAGTATAAGCTCGCACAGGCCGTCCTCACGAAGGAGCGCGCAGCGTTCGCCCTCGCCGAATGCAAAGGTATGCACTCCGTCCTCACCCTTATGAATAGCCGCACAAAGGCGCTTTGAAAACTCGCCCTCGGCGCTTTTATAGCGCGAAAGCGAGCGCTCGTCTATATCTATCTCCCAGCCTATACAGCAATTGTCGGTGCAGCGCGACGCTATACAGACGAAATCATCGTAAAAATAAGGTTTTGTAAGCTTCATATAAGACCTCTTGTTGAGTTTTTATGAAAATATATTAGCATAATCGGGCCTTGTTGTCAACAAAAAACCTCCCACGAAGGGAGGTTTTTGATTTATTAAGCATCAATAATATTCGTAACAGTAGTCACAGCCCTCACCATAGCAATATTCGCACGCTATCGCAAGGAAATTTCCGTACCAGTCACAATACGAGCAGCCGCTGCCCCAGCACTCCTCGCAGGGATAGCTGAGAAGATATCCGTAATATCCGCACCAGTCGCAGCCAACGCCATAGCACTCACTGCAGGTAACATACTCATAATCGGAATAGCCGCCGTCATCGTAGCCGTCGTCATATCCACCGCCATTGTAATCCTCAAGCTCATCAGGGTAGAATGTAAGGCTGCCGTCTTCTTCTACTGTAAATGTAACCTCGGGCGTGAAGAACCAGTTGCCGTAGATGTCGTACAATGTAATGCTGTAGGTGTAGTCCGAGGAAGGAAGCATCTGATAGGAAAGATCGATATCGCCGTTTACTACATACTCATCGCCTGCAAAATAATCGGCGGTGTAGTAATCAATGTAATAATACACAGGCTGGATAACATCGCCGTCTTCTATCTGAATGATATCACGCGAAGCCATACCTGTCAAATCATCGATACCGTCCCATGCGCCTATGATGTTCCAGCATGAGTTGTTCCAGTCGTACTCGATACGCAGGTTTGTATACTCGCCATTGAGAAGAATGGAACATGTATAGAGGCTGTAATCATCAGTCTGATTTACGATCTCGATAGGAAGCGGCTGTCCGTCGGGTAGTGACACCCATGTTCCGTCGAAGTTATCGGTGATTATACCCTGATCCCAGTCGTAATAGACCTCATCATCACAGCCGAGGTAAATGCTGGTTCCGTCATAATCCTCGAGGAACAAGCTGCACGCTGCGTAGCTGAGATTGGAGAAATCCGAAATTGCAACGGTATAATAACCGTCATCATCAAAATAGATATCCTCTACAGGAATGGTGCTGGTCGCGCCGATATCTACGAATTCATCTGTATTGGTGCTGTAATCTCCGTAATCGAAATCAATATCCCAGATATCATCATAATCGCTTATGAGATCATCGTTGTCATACGAGAAGATGTCGCCGCCTGTCGTGCCATAGGCTACCTTATCTGCAAATGCGAGATAATAGGAGCTTGGGCAGATCTTTCCAAGCGTGGAAAGCTCGGTCGAGCCCTGAACAGCAAGGGGATAATATATAGCAAGACCCGAAGCATCGTAATGCTGGTAGCCGTTCTTCATGTAGCTGATAGCGTCTTCAAGCTTTCTCAGTGTATCTGAAGCATTTGAGCAGTAATCAGACGCTACTTCAAGTATACCGCCGAGATCGACCATGTTGGTGTAGCCCTCAGTACGGTTGTTGCCGCCGAAATTGTCTACGCTCTGAATATCCTTTACGATACTTGTGAAGTCTTCGCTCTCGTACATCTGCTGTGCAGTTATATGGAACGATTCCACAAGCGCATCTATCTTATTAAGATCGGTTATGGCAAATGTCGCGCTGTCCTCTGACCAGGAAAGCTTGCAGTGCTCGTAATAAGCATCGCAGAGCGCCTTTCCGAGCTGTGCGCCGTCTGCCTTAGGATTATCGTTGAGATAATCAATGACCGCGGTGTAATCCCAGCCGTAGCCCGGCTCAAGCTCCTCGGACGCATACATATAATTAGCGTAAGGAACAAGTATATTGGCTGTTTCAAACGTACTCATAAGGCACGCATCAAAGCCGATGAACTCGAACTTTTCGCTCATGCAGTCAAACGTATCACTCAGTGCCTTGTCTATCTCACTGAGAGAGAGGCTGTCGCTGTCGTAGCGCTCATCGAAGCAGACACCGCTTATACTACCGCCGCCGTGGTTCCAGAAAACAAGTCCGATATTGTCCGCAGGGAACTCCTCAACGCCCCATTCGATAAAATCGGCAAGCGTATCGGGATCTCCCATGCTGGTGAGAGAGCGCTCGTCAACAAGTCTGTAGTCGTCCTCTTCCATGATGAAGCGCTGTATCCTTGTAGCATCGATATCATCATAATACCACGAATATGTACCGCCTGTCTGGAAAACAAAATTTACGTTATCCTCGCAATCAGCTTCAAAAGCCTCATACAGATCGGAGGAAGCGTTATATCCATCTGTTTCAAGATCTGTACCGCACAGATACACAAGGATAGTCCAGTCGTCGCCGCCCATAGGCTTTTCTTCGTCACGCGTTCTTCTTGCGATATCCAGCTCACCGTCGACCATGGAAAGTATCGAGCCGCTGTCGCCGAAATCGCGGTCCTCGACAACAGCAGATGAGCCGCCTGTTGCCGGTGTGCTTTCTGTGGCGGACGAAGCAGTTGTAGTAGTTGTTGTATTCGTAAATCCGTCAAGCAGACCACTTTGTCCTTCCGAAGCAAGACCGCCACCCGTGCCACCGTTACAGCCACTCAGTGTCATGCATACAGCAGTCGCAGCGAATATTGCCTTGATAACATTTGTTTTCATAAACATATATCACCGTCCAGAAAATAATATTTTTACTGACTTACCACTAATCATTATATACCCAAATTTATACGGTGTCAACTATTTTTGCCTAAAAACACCGCAAATCAAAGTACTGTAAGACCATAAATCAAACAGCAATATGCCGATAAAAGATTATTTTATCCTTTTTATGCAAATGCCTCTTGACACATCGCAACAATTATGCTATAATCAAAAAAAGCTTTAGCGATTTAAAGCTTTTTAGCTTTACAGCTTTCAGTGAAAAAAGCACACCAATGAAAGGAGTGTATCAGATGGATACACAAACATCGATCTTCGTCATTCTTGCGATCTATGTAGCAATAATGGTGCTGATCTCGGTACTCACATCAAGAAAAACAAAATCCGTAAACGACTTTATGCTCGGTGGCAGAAATGTCGGCCCTTGGCTTACGGCGTTCTCGTATGGAACCACCTACTTTTCTGCAGTAGTTTTCATCGGTTACGCAGGTCAGTTCGGCTGGGACTACGGTGTTGCAGCTGCCTGGATAGGCGTGGGCAATGCAGTGCTCGGAAGCCTTATCCCCTGGCTTCTGCTCGGTAAAAGAACTCGTCTTATGTCCAACCACCTCGGCGCAAAGACGATGCCCGAATTCTTTGAGCATCGTTTCGGCTCAAAGCACTTAAAAACTATTTCCGCGGCAATAGTTTTTGTATTCCTTATTCCTTACACCGCTTCTGTTTATAACGGTCTTTCCAGACTGTTCAGCATGGCATTCGACCTTGGCGAGAATGGTTATGTTTACATAATCATTGCTATGGCAGTGCTTTCTGCGGTTTATGTTATCCTCGGCGGCTACAAGGCTA
Source organism: Oscillospiraceae bacterium (assembly GCA_045593225.1). Lineage (GTDB taxonomy): Bacteria > Bacillota > Clostridia > Oscillospirales > Ruminococcaceae > CAG-115. Next base: position 2,273 of record JAZNWG010000315.1, on the reverse strand, counting down.
CAGCCTTTAATGACTTCTTCCAGGGCATCGTAATGCTGATCGGCATTGCTGCAGTGGTTATATGCACAGTAAACAACAAGGGCGGTCTTACCTCTGCGCTTGAACAGCTTGGTGAGTTTGAAGTAAACGGCAGCACGGAAATGCTTAACAGCGCGTTCGGCCCCGACCCCATCAACCTCTTTGGCGTTGTTATCCTGACATCGCTCGGTACATGGGGACTTCCTCAGATGGTGCAGAAGTTCTACGCTATCAAGAGCGAAAGGAATATCTTCGCAGGCTCTATCATCTCTACTTTCTTCGCGCTTGTAGTAGCCGGTGGTTCCTACTTCATGGGCGGCTTTGTAAGACTGTTCAATGGTAACGAAGTCGTTAAGGACGAAAGAGTTCCCAATCTGCTTCAGCAGGCGCTTCCTGAGCTCCTTATCGGCCTTGTTGTAGTTCTGGTGCTCTCCGCTTCGCTCTCCACGCTTTCTTCGCTGGTTCTTACATCAAGCACCACTCTCACAAACGACCTTATAAAGCCTCGCGTAAAGGGCTTCCACGACAAGAAGGAAATGCTTGTCATGCGTATACTCATCGCTATCTTCCTTATCGTTTCCGTTGTTATTGCGTGCAACAAGAATACTTCCATCACAACGCTGATGTCCTACTCCTGGGGCGCTCTGTCGGGCGCTTTCCTTGGCCCGTTCATATTCGGTCTGTTCAGCAAGAAGGCAAGCAAAGCAGCTTGTATTACAAGCTTTGTTATAGGTGTTGGTATCTTGCTTATTCATATGGTGCTGTTCAGCATGGGCTTCTTCCCCGAGCTCGTTGTGGCAGTAAAGGCCCTTAACTGCCCGCTGAATCTCCTCTCCCCCATCAACTGCGGCGCGATCGCAATGATCCTTTCGATCATTGTCGTTCCTGTTGTAAGCCTGTTTACAAAGGCTCCAGAAAAGGAAGTTGTAGACAATGCGTTTGCAGCACTGGAGAAATGATCTACAAAAACCCAAGCACAGCAGCTCGTTCAGAGCTGCTGTTTACATTAACAAACAGCTTTACGGACAAATAAATTAGCATTTTTTGCAGAAATTTATCAAAAAGGTATTTTCAAATACTCTGAAATGTGCTATAATATATAATGTATTTTTGTGTTACTTCATCAAGAACACGTTACGGAGGTTATAAATTATGTCTAAACTTATGCTTGGCAATCAGGCGGTTGCGCGTGGCTTGTACGAAGCGGGCGTAACCGTCGTATCCAGCTACCCCGGTACTCCCAGTACCGAGATCACAGAGTTTGCGTCCACATATCCCGAGGACGTAATGCACACAGAATGGGCGCCCAATGAGAAGGTAGCCTGTGAAACTGCTGTCGGCGCGTCCATTGCAGGTGCGCGTTCCTTTACAGCTATGAAGCACGTTGGTCTCAACGTTGCGGCTGACCCCCTGTTCACTGCGTCCTACACCGGCGTTACAGGCGGTATGGTCATCGCTGTTGCAGACGATCAGGGTATGCACTCCTCTCAGAACGAACAGGACTCCCGTCACTACGCTATGGCGTCCAAGGTTCCCATGCTTGAGCCCTCTGACAGCGGCGAGTGCAAGGACTTCACAAAGCTTGCTTACGAGATAAGCGAGAAGTTCGATACACCCGTAATCCTCCGCCTCTCCACAAGAGTTTCCCACTCCCAGAGCGCAGTTGAGGAATGCGAGCGCGTAGAAAAGGCTCTGCCCGAATATCAGAGAAACGTTGCAAAGTACGTTATGATGCCCGCTTACGCAAAAGCAAAGCACGTTGTTGTTGAACAGCGCACAGCCGATCTCATCAGCTACGCAGAGGAATGTCCCATCAACACTGTTGAGATGAACGATACAAAGATCGGCGTTATCACAGCAGGTATCGCTTATCAGTACGCAAAGGAAGCTCTCGGTGACAGCGCAAGCTATCTGAAGCTCGGTATGGTATATCCCATGCCCGAGAAACTTATCAAGGATTTTGCGGCTAAGGTGGATAAGCTGTACGTTATCGAGGAGCTTGACGACTTTATTGAAACTCACTGCAGAAAGCTCGGTCTTGATCCTATCGGCAAGAGCTTGTTTACGCTCATCGGCGAGTACAGCCAGACCTACCTCAAGGAAAAGATCCTCGGCGAGAAGAATGAGATCGTTGACTTCGGCGAGAACGTTCCTGTTCGTCCTCCCGTTATGTGCGCGGGCTGTCCTCACAGAGGCGTGTTCTACACACTGAAGAAGCTCGGCGTTATGGTAAGCGGCGATATCGGCTGCTATAC
>JAZNWG010000314.1:0-10530 GCA_045593225.1 Oscillospiraceae bacterium | reverse complement strand
GCCTCCGACTTCCTCCATATACTCTGCGGCAAACTGAGTTGCGCAAAGTCCGAGACCGTTAAGGCCCAGAGCATAAGAATAATTTCCACCATCATTATTATTGTATTTTCCGCCTGCGTAAAGAGTACAGAAAGCAAGCTCCCAGTTGTACTTCTCCTCGGATTTGTTGTAATCGATCGGGATACCGCGTCCGTTATCCTCGACAGTTACAGACTTATCCGCGTGAAGCGTGATGGTTATTACCTTGCCGTAGCCCTCGCGAGCCTCGTCAATTGAGTTTGAGATGATCTCAAATACCGAATGACGGCAGCCCTCTACGCTGTCAGAGCCGAAGATGACCGCAGGGCGAAGTCGCACCTGATCGGGGCCCTTCAGCGACACAAGATCGTTATAATTGGATTCCTTAGCCATTTATACACCTACTATTTTACATTTTCAGGCATATTTTTGCGGATTTTTCCACACAATACGCCATAATACAATACTATTGAATTATACCACATATTGACGGAAAATGCAAGAGCCAACGCAATTTTTTGTGTTGCGTTGGCTCTTAAAAATATTATGATAAAGAGAGTTTAACGTTAAGGCAGGGTCACTGTGCCGTCATCATTGAATGTGATATCCTCGTAGAATTGAACCGCAAGCTCAGAAGCCTCGGTGTCAACGACTGCGTAAACGTCCTTCTGCAGTTCTTCCTTGTAATACTGTATCACATAGTATTTGCCGTACATAGCTGCCCACGAATTCATCTGAACGATCTGATCTTCATTGCAGATATCGGCGTTATAGATAAGCTCTGTTCCCTCGTAAACTTTAAGTCCAAGACCTGTGAGGGTGTTGTATACAACGTACAGTCTGTCGCCTGCAATCTCTGTCCAGGAAGAGCCAAGCTCGTTAGAGATGAGCTGATAGTCATTTCCATCGTGATAGAAATACTCGCAGTCAGCTATCCACTGTGCCTGATTGTTGCCCATCACGCGCATTGCGTAATAGCTGCCATCGGAGCAGGGATAGAATGTTGTTTCCACAACAAACTTGCCATAGCCGTGCTGAGTTGCTTCAAGCTCTGCGTTGGCTGCAAAATCGGTGGGATAGCCGCTTGTGGTGCACATATTTACATCGAAGCTGTAATGCTCGTTCTCCCATGTAAGAACAGACTTTTCAGAATCGACACGGAAAGAACCCTGCTCTTCTTCCCATGAAGGCGTACCATCTGAAGTGCCGAAGTAGAAGCTGAAATACTTGAACTCGGAGGGGTTATTTGCGTTCTGCATTTTCAGACAGTAAGCAGTTCTGCCGCCAATGTTGATCTCGTACATTCCGCCCCAGTCTACGTTCTTGTCGGGTGTACGTACCCAGCGAGTGCCGTTAGCGTCGGTGATCTCCATATCAAAGAAGTCACTTACATCAAAGGGATTGTAGTAATCCTGATTTACGCTGAGATCAACAAGTCCTAAATAGCCCAGCTCAGCGTTGCCGCCGTATAAGCCCTCGTTTATCGGGCGGCTGAGGCAGCGATAAGTTGCTGTGTAGTCCGCAGTATTGATCTGCTGACCGTCTGTTACATTATCGAAGTAATACAGAACATCGGGGTCATTCTCGTTGACAAACCACGCTCTGCTCTCGCCAAGCATGAACCAGCCGTTTTCTGCCTCGTAGCAGCCAACTAAAGGATCTGCAAGCGAGAACGGGCTTTCGTACATATCTATAGTAACAGTCTCGTTTTCATTGCCCCATTTGCCCATGAAGTTACTGAACAGGCACTGTACGCTGTCATAATCGACCTTTGCCTTGTCAAAGCTTACAGTGTTTGTTGCTTCCACAATATCCATCTCGGTAGGAGATACCTCAAGCGACTCGCAGTTAAACTGATAGGTATGAGCCGCACCGTCCTCTTCTATAAAAGATACGATGTCGCTTGCAGAAGAATAATAGAACCGGTTGCTTGCGATAGCAGGGGCAAACTCAGCACCGCCCTCCTGTGTGAATCTGAAAAGATCGCTGCCATTGCAGATATAGAAGTAGGTGCGGTAAACGTCGTCAGTATCACTCTCTTCAGGGATCATTACCGCAAATGCGTTGCCGCTGCTGAGCGCTACCTCGCACATTACGGGTCGTGAGCCCGCAGGCATCTCGCCTGTAAGGTCTGCGGAGAGCTCCTCAAATCTTTCGGATCTGTTTTCGTTTGTAACATACAGCAGAGGCTCAGTGATCTCAATGCCGCCCTCTGTCTCAACAGGGATATATTCAAATGTCACATAGAAATCATCGTAAAGGAACGCTGAACGGATAGAAACAACGTCAGAGTCAAGCTTTTCGATGTTATAAACGTTCAGCTTCGCAGGATATGTCTCCATAACACCGCCGTAATAGCTTACCTCAACGGTATCGTCAACAGTGAGAAGGCTGTCATGATGTATGGAGTACACCTCGCCGTTTGCGTTGTTGCTGATAAGGTAAATACCTCTATCGGGATCGGACATATTTCCGAGATCGTCCTTTTCAATAACAGTTCCGACAATGCACTCGGGCGTATAGTCGTAGAACCAGAAAATGAGGTCTGTATAATTATCTTCGGTCATCTCGAAATAGGCTCTGTTGTCCTCATCGCCGTCACGGGTAATGCTGTAATAATACTTGCCTGAAAGCTCATGAACTCTGAGGAACTCGGTAGCGCCTGAGGTGCTGGGATACATATAAAGATATGCAAGAGTGCCCGAAGCTGCGCCCTCGATATCATACTGCGCAAGCGCATCTGCTCTGCCCAGTATCTCAGACAGCTCGTTTATCATAGCGTCTGTCAGCTGCATTTCGTTTTCGCCGTTTACGCAGTTTATGAAGTTGTAATCAGCAGCGTCAAAAGCTTTGCCTAGAGTTACTGCTTCAATAGTAGGTGTATCAGTCACGAGCAGGTCGTTACCATTGCCGCGGCTGAGCATTACTCCGCCGCCGATACCAACAGCGAGAACTGCTGCTGCAGCTGCGGAAAAGCCGATGATCTTTGCCTTGTTGCTCTTTTTCTGTTCATTCAACGGCTTGAACTCAAGCGGGCGCGAAGCCTCTGCCTCATACTTTTCAAGCTCCTGCTGCTTACCTGCGTTTTTCGCATAGGTAAGCGCCGTTTCGTTGATAAATTTCTCGTCTATCTCGTTTATCGCCTTATCCCACTTTTCTCTCATAGGTCAACGCCCCTTTCCTGTAAAAATTCCTTTAAGCCTGCTCTTACTCTTGAAAGATTGGTCTTTACCGCGCTTTCGCTCATTCCGAGGTTCTTTGCCGTATCGCTTATGCTCATATTGAAATAGTAGCGTGATACGAACACCTCGCGACTCTTGCGGCTTATCTTGCCGAGGTACTCGTTTATGTAGCTGCCGAGCTGTCCGCTCTCAAAGCGGCTTTCGACTGTGCTGTTGTCGGGGATCACCTCTGCAAGCTCGTCATACTGCTCCTCGTAGCTTCTGCGGCGCAGCTTATCGTAAGCTGAAAGAGCTGTGTTTCTGACTATCATGCAAAGATAGCCGCAAAGCGACTCGGGACGCTTCGGGGGGATTGCGTTCCACAGCTTAACGTAGCTGTCGCTCACGCATTCCTCGGTGTCCTCGGGGTTCAAGAGTATTCCATGTGCTATGTTATTGCAGAGCCTGCCGTATTTTATCTGTGTTTCGGCAAGCGCCTGCTCGTCACGCGAAAAATACAGATCGATTATCTGATTATCTTCCATGTTTATCGCCTCCTCGTAACATATAACTTAGCAACAGACCAAAAGGTTACATTTTTTCAGGAAAATTTTTAAAAAATATTTTCGGCGGAGTTTTGCTCCGCCGAGAGGTTTTATTTCTTAGGGTCGATGAACTCCCTGTAATCGTAGATATACTGTATTCCCGACCACAATGTCAGCACTGCACATATTATCATCATGACATGTCCGATGATATCAACAGGGAATGCCATCGGCAGCCAGCCAAGCTGCAGCAGGATATGCATTGCTGTAAGCAGCGCGATAGCTATCATGGTAACTGCAGTCTTAACTTTACCAAGCCAACCTGCAGCGATAACTACCTTTTTATCGCTGCCCGCTGCGACAAGACGTATTCCCGATACAGCGAACTCTCTTACAAGTATTATGATAGTTACCCATGAGAACGTCCATTTCAGCTCGGTCATACACACGAGCGCCGCCGCTACAAGTATCTTGTCCGCGAGAGGGTCAAGGAACTTGCCGAAATCGGTCACCATATTGTATTTACGCGCTATCTTGCCGTCAAAAAGGTCTGTGATGCTTGCAATTCCGAACACCAGCAGAGCCCAGAAATAATTCAACGGTATAGCGTCCACCATCATGAAAACCACATAAAGCGGCACCAGCAGCACACGCATGAGAGTGAGTTTGTTAGCTAAATTCATATTGCTTCTCCGATAAGGTTATTGTCGATAACATCAAATATCTTTATCTTTATGAAATCTCCGATCTTAACACCCTTTTCCTTTGGTGCAGAGAAATAGATCATTCCGTCGATCTCGGGTGCGAACATTGCACTTCTGCCGAAATAAAGACCGCCCTCTGCGAGGTACTTGTCATAGCCCTCAACAACGACTTCGATCTCATTATCTATCATACCCTCATAAAGCTCAGCTACGCGGGTGTCCTGCTGCTCCTCAAGGATATCCTTGCGGTGCTCGCGGACGTTTTCCTCGACCATATCAGGGAACGATGCCGCAGGTGTGCCCTCCTCCTCGGAGTAAGCAAAGCAGCCCATGCGCTCGAACTTCATATCCTCTGCGAACTCGCCGAGGCGGTTGAACTGCTCCTCGGTCTCGCCGGGGAAGCCTGTGATGAATGTAGTTCTCAGCGTGATGCCCGGTATCTCGCGGCGGAGCTTTGCCACAAGCTCGCGAAGACTTGCTTCATCGCCCTTGCGGTTCATCTTTTTAAGTATCTCGCCATCACAGTGCTGCATGGGAATATCAAGGTACTTAACTATCTTATCCTGTCGCTTCATGCAGTCGATAAGCTCGTCTGTAATGCGTTCGGGATAACAATAGAGCAGTCTTATCCACTTCAATCCCTCTATCTCGCAAAGCTTGTCCAGAAGCTCGGGAAGTGCTAGCTTTCCGTAAAGGTCAAGACCGTAGCGCGTGGTATCCTGAGCGATAACGATAAGCTCCTTTACGCCGTCAGCAGCGAGCAGCTTAGCCTCATCAACGATATCCTCCATCTTACGGCTTCTGAAATGTCCGCGGATATCGGGAATAGCGCAGTAGGTGCAGCGATTGTCACAGCCGTCGGCTACTCTGAGATAAGCGTAATGCGGCAGTGTGGAGATGATACGCTTGCCCTCCATGCTATGGGACTCCTTATCACCGAAAACGTATTCCTTTCCGCCGTCGCGAACCTTTTCAAGTATCTCGCCTATCCTGTCGTAATCGGAAATACCAACTACCGCGTCTACCTCGGGGAATTCCTCCACGAACTGCTCACGATAGCGCTCGGAAAGGCAGCCTGTAACAACGATGTGCTTTATCGTGCCCTCTTCCTTAAGGTTGATAAGCTCCATTATCCAGTTTATAGCCTCTTCCTTTGCGCTCTGGATAAAGCCGCAGGTATTTACAAGCGCGATATCAGACATTCCGGGCTCCTGCACGAACGCAAAGCCCTTTTCGGCTATCCTTGCCATCATCTGCTCGGCGTCTACCTGATTCTTAGCACAGCCGAGCGATACTATCGCTACCTTTGTTATCTTCTCGCTCATTTAATCAAAATCCTCGTTTTCTTCATAATCCTCGAAATCGTCCTTTTCTTCCAAAAGACGCTCTATACACCTTTTTACAGAGGTGTAGTCATAGCCTCTCCTCGCAAGCGCCGCTATCGTTCTGCGGCGGTCGTCATAATCGGCTATCTTATTGTAATATCTGCGCTCCAGAAGCTCGGTTATCTCCTCGTCTATCTCGTCATGCGAGAATTCAGCGAGGGTGTTATCAACAAGCTCCTCCGAAAGACCGCGGTGCAGCATTTCGTACCTTGCCTTGCGGAGCCCGTAGCGCTTTGTGTGGATAAGGTAATCAGCAAGCTTCGGCGCGTATTCCTCATCATTCACATAGCCGTAATCACGCATAGCGTCCGCGGCATATCGAGCCGTTTCCTCGCTGTAGCTGCGACGAAGCTTTGAGTACAGCTCCTTATAGCAATACTGCTTTGTGCCGAGCAGGTACAGCGCGCGTTTCTTAGCCTTGCGCCTTTCGTCCGCAAGCTGGAGCTTGCGGAGCTTATCTCCCGAAAGCTCTCCGCCCTTGTGAAGGTCGAAATCGGTGACTATCGCGCTGTTTATAAAAAACGTCTGCTCGTCCTCTAATACAAGCTTGTATGTATCGCCTTTAAAGACCGAAAGCTCGGTTATCTGCATTATTCAAGATCCTCGGGAGAGAACTCTGCGTAATCGTCATCATCGGAAGCCTTTGCGCTCTTCTTTGCAGGCTTCTCCTCGGGAGCGTCCTCTGTTTCGGGCTCAAGACCGAGATCGGTGTTCTTTGCAAATATCTCGCGGACCTTCTTCTCTATCTCGTCGCAGACTGTGGGATTTTCAAGCAGGTACTGCTTTACCTTGTCCCTGCCCTGTCCTATCTTCATATCGTCATAGCTGAACCATGAGCCGCTCTTTTTGATAACATCGAACTCAACGGCTGTATCGACTATCTCACCCATCTTGGATACGCCCTCGCCGTAGAGGATATCAAACTCTGCGGTCTTGAAGGGAGGTGCTACCTTGTTCTTTACGACCTTGCACTTTGTACGGTTGCCGATGATGTCAGCGCCGTCCTTAAGCGGCTCGCCGCGACGCACCTCGATGCGAACAGAGGAATAGAACTTCAGCGCGCGGCCGCCGGGAGTTGTCTCGGGGTTGCCGTACATAACGCCGATCTTTTCTCTTATCTGGTTGATGAAGATTGCAACGCAGTTGGACTTGCTGATGACAGAGGTCAGCTTTCTCAGTGCCTGCGACATAAGTCTTGCCTGAACGCCTACATGAGCGTCACCCATGTCACCATCGATCTCGGCACGTGTGGTCATTGCAGCTACGGAGTCAAGAACGATGATGTCGATAGCGCCCGAGCGAACCAGTGTTTCGATGATCTCCAGTGCCTGCTCTCCTGTGTCGGGCTGAGAAACCAGCATATTGTCAATGTCAACGCCGAGCTTCTTTGCATAAATGGGGTCAAGGGCATGCTCAACGTCGATAAACGCCGCTGTGCCACCGATCTTCTGAGCCTCTGCAACTGCCTGAAGCGAGATAGTGGTCTTACCCGAGGACTCTGTACCGTAGATCTCGATGATACGGCCTCTCGGAAGTCCGCCTATACCCAGCGCGAGGTCGAGCATGAGCGAGCCTGTGGAGATGCACTCGATATCCATGTGGCGATTCTCGCCCATGAACATGATAGCACCTGCGCCATAGGTCTTTTCGATCTGCGCCATCGCGGTCTTTAATGCCTTCTTCTTCTCCTCGGGGTCTACAAGCTTTACAACAGGCGATGCGCCTGCCTTTTTCTTATCCATTGCCATTGGTTTTTCCTCCTATATTTCATACAATTATTTACTTTATTCCATAAACCACGCGGTCGTTGTGGCAAAGATCCTGCAACACCTGCGGTGTTATTCCGTTTTCCGAAAACAGCTGTGAAACTGCCTCTGCCTGAGTTTCGCCTATCTCTACTGCGAACAGTCCGCCAGCTTTAAGACGCTTTGTCCACAGCCGCAGGATAACACGGTAGAAGTCAAGGCCGTCCTCGCCGCCGATAAGTGCCATAGAGGGCTCGAAAGCAACCTCCTTTTGCAGGCGCGTCATCTCCTCGGCTGTGAGATACGGCGGATTTGAAACGATGATATCGTACATCGGCGCGGCTTCAACAGTCTGCTCCGAGATAACGTCCGCCTTTATCGCCGTTACAAGGCTCTGCACCTCGTTCAGCACAATATTTTCCTTGAGATACCCTAATGCCTTGTCTGACAGCTCGTAGCTGTGGAACTTACAGCCTGTAAGCCTTGCAAGCGATATTCCGATACAGCCGCTGCCTGCGCAAAGGTCGGCGCAAAGCATTTCCGAGCCTGTATGCTGCTCGGCAAGCTCTACCAGCGTTTCAGTGTCCTGTCGCGGTATAAGCACGCCCTCACCTACTTTGAACGGAAAGCCGTAGAACTCCCACTCGCCTAAAATATACTGGAGAGGCTCGCCCGAAAGCCTGCGCGAAAGCATGGCATCAACGGCTTGCTGCTGCTCCTCGGTGACAAGAGCATTCGGTTCGGTCAGGAACGTAATATCGCTGAGCCCTGTTGCCGCTTTTATAAGGCAGCTCGCTTCGAAACGCGGATTTTCAAGCGAAAGCGACTGCAAAGCGATAAACGTTCGCTTTATAAGCTCCCCAAGCATTACCATTCGTCGTTCTCGCCTTCCTTGGGAAGCACAGGCTTTATAGCTGCTATTGCGATCTCGATCTGCGAAGCGTCAGGCTCGCGGGTCGTAAGCCTCTGCATCCAAAGACCGGGGGCTGAGATTATTCTTGTAAGGATGTTATTATGTCTGCCTGCAATTCTTATAAGCTCGTAAGCGATACCTACTACCAGCGGCAGGAGCAGCAGCTTTATGCCAACTCTAACCAGCACCGCAAGTATTCCCTCAAAGCCCCACCATTCTGTGGGATTTATCGGAACGATAGTGTAAACAAGTATGCTCACCAGCAGCGACAGGATTATAAAGCTTGTGCCGCAGCGCGGGTGAAATCTTGTGTACTTCCTGATATTTTCAACTGTAAGCTCCTCGCCGCCCTCATAGCACGCGATAGTCTTGTGCTCGGCGCCGTGGTACTCGTAGGTGCGGCGGATATCCTTCATCTTTGCAACGATAGCCATGTAGCCGATAAAGAGTATCATTCGCATGATGCCCTCGAACGTGGACTGCCACATTGAGATATCCAAAGGAACAAGCTCACCTGTGACAGCGTCAGGCGTAAGCGGCATAAGCGTTTCTATCCAGTCATACAGCGCTGTCGGAACTACCGCAAAGAGCAGTATCGCAAGCGCTACGCCTATCACCATTGCAATTGCCATGATAACGCCTGTAAGCTTATCTCCGAGCTTGTCATCAAGCCATTTCTCGAATTTTGACGGCTCGTAGTTTTCCTCTTCTTCAAGCATTCCGCTCTTCTCGGCGGACTTCATCATGCATTTGTAGCCCTCTGAAAGCGAGCTTACAAAGTTTATGCTGCCACGGATAAAAGGAGCCTTGTTATACCATTTTGCGGGCTTTATATCCCATTCCTCAACGTCGATGCTGCCGTCCTTCATTCGCACAGCCATCGCGCCTTTGGAAACTCCCTTCATCATGATACCCTCGATAAGCGCCTGTCCGCCTATCTTGGTCTTTTTACAGCATTTTTCCTGTTTATTGCTCATTATCGTTCCTTTCCTTCTTTTGCATGAGCGGCAGCGTTATAGTTACCGTCGTGCCCACGCCGAGCTCGCTGTCTATATCTAACGAGCCTCCGTGCATGAAAATTATCTCATCGGCGACCGCAAGGCCTATGCCTGAGCCGCGTCTTGTGCTGTTTGCCTTGTAGAACTTAGCCTTTACCTTCGGCAGATCGGACTGCGCTATTCCGAGACCTGTATCCGATACCGCAATGATAACATTCTCATCTGTACGGCTGACATGGATATCTATCTTACCGCCTGCATCGGTATATTTTATCGCGTTGTCGATTACGTTGATGAAAACCTGACGAAGCCTGTTCTTGTCGCCGTAAACGACGCATAAGAACTGCGGCTCGTTATAGCTTATGCTCTTGTTCTCCTTGCCTGCTTTGTCGTAATATATGAGCAGTGCGTCGTCAAGCTCCGCAAGTATATCAACATTCGCCATCTGAAGGGTGAATTTACCGTTCTGGATACGCGAGAAGTCAAGCAGCTCCTCCACCATACTTTCAAGACGGTCGGTCTCGCTCGTTATCACCTTCATACCTTTGTTGAACGTAGCCTCATCGTAGCCGAGCGCCAGCGTTTCACTCCAGCCCTTGATAGCTGTGAGCGGTGTTCTCAGCTCATGCGATACCGAGGATATGAAGTCGTTCTTCAGCGTTTCGGAGTTCTCGAGCTCGTCAGCCATATCGTTGAACGCTCTCGAGAGCGCGCCTATCTCGTCATTGTTCTTTATCGCAATACGCTCCGAGAAGTCGCCCTTTGCGAGCTTCTGGGCGGTGGTGCTTATCTCCACCAGCGGTACACAGATGGACTTTACGAAATAAAGCCCTGTTGATACCAGCAGAAGTATCACCATCGCGCTTAAGCCAAGCGCTGTAAGCATTATCGTCATAAGCTGGCTGTCAACACCCACGAGCGAGGTAACAAATCTCAGCGCGCTGTAATTGCTGCTTGGCTGGGCTATCTTTACGGTGACTGCGAGGATATTCTCTCCGCCGTCCATTCCGATAAACACGCCTACTCCGTCCTCGGATTCCAGCGCGGCCTCGTAATCGGGC
>JAZNWG010000313.1:0-9278 GCA_045593225.1 Oscillospiraceae bacterium | reverse complement strand
GATTGATCTTCGCGCTTTGTTACTGCTAAGCAAGAGGAGCTCACTGTTGCGGAATTTGAAGAGATAATTTCAGACATGGGTCTCTGTCATCGCAATAAAATAAGCTGATGTCTGCTCGGGTGAAGTCTCCATTCTTTCTTTTACCCACCATTTTAATGCGGCACAGAAGCTATAAACAAGATGATTCAGCAAAAAATCCTCCGGAACCTTTGAGCTGAAATCAGACAGATACATTCTGAACAGCTCTGTAAGATATTCGCCGAGATAACGCATAAACAGATCTCCGCTTTCTGATGATAAAAGCACTATTATATCTGTCTTATGATCTCTCAGATGCCATAAAATATGCGAAAGCCTTGACTGAAGATCGGTCATACCCGTTTCATGTGCGCACATATCCCCTGCAAAAATATGGTCGAATATGTCGCTGCACATCTCCTTAAGAAGCATATCCTTAGTCTCAAAATGCGAGTAGAACGTACTTCTGCCTACATCAGCTTCGTCAATTATCTCCTGTACAGTAATATACTCGTAACGCTTACGCTCCAGTAGTTTACTGAAGGCTCTGAAGATCGCTTCACGAGATTTTTTCTGTCTTCTGTCCATAATTTCCTCCTGAACAAATGCGATAAAATGTTCGGTAACCTACATTTTTGAAAAACCGATCATTGACTTTAGCAATAAAAAAAGCTAAAATATAATCAAACAAGATGTTCGGTATCTGATACATTGTATCACAATTTTCTACGAATGTCAACAAGAAAGGAATACTATGGACAGATTATATGAAATACTCGGCAGCCTTCCTGCACTGATAATAAGCGGCATCTTTCTGGTGACCAGTCTTGTATTAAGCTTGATCGGGATAGAAATACCATTCTATCTTGACCCTGCTCTTATTACTGCGCTTATCTCAGGCTTGCCAATGATCGTATACGGTATTACTAATATCTTTACAGGAAAAGGTATCAGCAAGATATCCTCTGCTTTACTCATTTCGATAGCCATGATCGCCTCTATTGTTATCGGAGACAGCTTCGCTGCGGGCGAGATCGCATTTATAATGGCTTTGGGCGAAATGCTCGAAGAAAAGACTACAGCCAGAGCAAGGAAGGGGCTAAGAAAGCTTATTGAGCTTACGCCTCAGCAAGGTCGCAGGATAGTAAATGATAAGGAAGAAATGGTAAATGCTGAAGCCATCGAAATTGACGATGTTCTCAGAGTACTGCCAGGAGAAAAGATCCCTGTTGACGGTGTTATCATCAGCGGACAGACCAGCGTAGACCAATCAATAATGACAGGCGAATCACTCCCTGTTGACAAGGAGATCGGTGACGATGTATTCTGTGGCACTATCAACCGTTTTGGTGCTATCGACATCACAGCCACAAAGGTCGGCGAGAACACATCATTACAGAAGCTTATTAAAATGGTCAACGATGCTGAAAACAATAAGGCTCCCACACAGAGGATCGCTGATAAATGGGCAAGCTGGCTCGTTCCTGCTGCTATGCTGACAGCTATTATAGCAGGAATCATTATGCAGGACATCGTTGTTGCAGTAACCGTTCTTGTAGTCTTCTGCCCATGTGCAATGGTGCTTGCTACACCTACTGCTATAATGGCTGCTATCGGCCAGGCTACAAATCACGGAGTTATCATAAAATCAGGCGAAGCACTTGAGAAGATGGGTAAGATCGACACTATTGCTTTTGATAAGACCGGAACGCTTACATATGGCAAGCTTGAAGTAAGCGATATTATTCCGCTGAATGGCAGTATCTCCGAAGATGAATTACTTAAACTTGTTGCATCTGCGGAAAGCCTTAGCGAACACCCTCTTGCCAAGGCGATAGTATCTCATGCCGAAAAGCAAAACCTCACTCTCTCCCCTACCTCTGAATTTTTCATGGAAGCGGGAAAAGGTATCAAAGCAAACGTTAACGGCAATGAGATTTATTGCGGCACTGAGAAGTTGATTGCAGAAAAAGGTATTGTAATTACAGATGAAGCAATGTCTGCGCTTAAGGAATTACGTAATGATGGCAAAGCGACAGTAATTGCAACGGACAGCGATAAGCTTATCGGTATTATTGCACTGTCTGACGTTCTCCGTGAGAATGCAGCCAAGACAACACAAGAGCTTCTGAACGAAGGTGTGCAGACGGTTCTTCTTACAGGCGATAATCAGCAGGCTGCGGAGCATTTTGCTAAGCAGGCAGGTATCACTTCGGTACATGCAGGTCTTCTTCCCGAAGAAAAGGTGCAGCGTATTGCAGAACTTCAGGAAGGTAAAAAGAAGATATGTATGATAGGCGACGGCGTTAATGACGCGCCCGCGCTGAAGACGGCCGAGGTCGGTGTTGCAATGGGTACTATGGGCAGCGACATCGCTATCGAAGCGGCTGATATCGCGCTTGTAAGCGATGATATTTCTAAGCTTCCCTACCTTAAAAGACTTTCAAAGGCTACGATCAACACGATAAGATTCAGCATTTCACTTTCGCTTGGAATAAACCTTCTGGCAATCGTGCTTTCTGTACTGAAATTGCTTAATCCCACAACAGGGGCGCTTGTGCATAATGTAGGCTCTGTATTTGTAGTTCTTATAGCTACGCTCCTGTATGAAAGAAAATTTGACTGATAAAACAAAGGACTGCTAATTCGGCAGTCCTTTATGTTATTGAACATGAGTTTTTTTCTTACGTATATATGAGAAATACAAAAGGTTCGATACCAACGCAGAAAGCGTCCAGCCTATCGGCCAGGACAACCATATTCCTGTTTCTCCGAACATCGGCGTTAGTATATAAGCAAACACTACTCTCAGAACAAGATCGGAAAAAGTAGTTATCATAAAGGCTGTGATATTTCCGCAGCCGCGGAGGACTCCGTCGGAATTTAGCTTCAAGCCAACCATTATGAAGAACGGCGATACGATCTGAAGGAACTTCACTCCTGCATCAGCTGCGTCTATATTATTTACATCAGCGCTATCCATGAATATGTACAACAGACCATTTGCAAAGATAACATATACAAGCGAGAAAGCTACTGCGATCAAAGCCGCAAGAAGTGTTCCGACCTTATAGCCGCTTTTTACTCTGTCGAAACGCATCGCTCCTGTATTCTGCGCAGTAAAGCTTGAAACACTGTTTCCGACAGTGCTGAAACAGGTGACAGCAAAGGTATTGAGCTTTATCGCAGAGGAATAGCCTGCCATTACGCTAGTTCCGTAACTGTTTACAAGTCCCTGTATAAACAGATTTCCTACAGAAACAAAGCTCTGTTGAAGGATACTGGGGACAGATAATTTTGCAATTCGAGAAAGCATGGAAAGCTCGAAAAGCCTGAATTTCGGGCTTTCAATCTTCTTTATGCGCTTCATAAGCACTATAAAAGCAAGTACCGAGCATACACCCTGGCAAATAAAAGTAGCCCAGGCTGTACCTGGTACACCCATAGGTATCACCACAACGAAAAGAACATCAAGAACAATATTTCCAAGTGATGACGCAATCAGAAAATACAGCGGCGTTTTCGAGTCGCCGAGCGAGGTGAATATTCCTGTACAGATATTGTATATAAACAAGAAGACAAGGCCGAAAACGTAGATGTTCAGATAATCCTGTGCATCTTTAAAAACTGAGATATCTGTTCCGAGAAGCTCCAGAAAAAGCCCACTGGTAAAGAAACCAACAACAGTCAGCACAATTCCAAGTACAAAGCAGGAAATAAGTGATGTGAAGACTGCGGTTTTCATGCTCTTCATGTCTTTTGCGCCAAAGAATGTCGAAATAACGACCGAGCAGCCGATATTCATTCCTGTACCGATTGCAAGGAAAATCATCGTTATCGGATAAGAAGCACCGATAGCAGCAAGCGCGTCTTTGTTGATAAAATTACCTGCTATAACACTATCCGCGATACTGTAAAGCTGCTGGAAAACAACACTTACAAGTAAAGGAAGCGAGAATTTCAACAATATCGGCGCTACTGCGCCAGTGGTCATATCTTTAACCATTTTATCGCCTCACAAAGTAATCGGGCAGCACTGGGCTACCCGATAAAAATTTACTGTTTTTTGCTCTTAGCCTCTGCCTTAAGGCGCAGATCGCGCTCTAAGATGACCTTGCGGATACGAATGCTCTTGGGTGTTACCTCAACAAGCTCGTCGTCCTGAATAAATTCAAGACTCTCCTCAAGGCTCATTACCTTAGGAGGAATGAGATGCAGCGCATCATCAGAGCCGCTTGCACGTGTATTGGTAAGATGCTTTTTCTTACATACATTAACAACAATATCGCCTGCCTTTGGAGACACACCAACGATCATTCCCTCATAAACAGGAACGCCTGCGCCAATAAACAGAGTACCACGCTCCTGCGCATTGAACAGACCGTAGGTAATAGCCTGACCGTCCTCCCATGCAACAAGAGAGCCGACAGTTCTTCTGGGAATGTCGCCAAAATACGGCTGATAGCTGTCAAATACGGTATTCATAATACCTTCGCCCTTGGTATCAGTCATAAACTCACTTCTGTAACCAAACAGGCCACGGGAAGGAATAAGGAATTCAAGCTTTGTACGGCTGCCCACAGGCTGCATATCGATCATTTCACCCTTGCGCTGGCCGATCTTCTCCATTACAGAGCCGACACAAGCCTCAGGAACATCGATCACAAGGCGCTCAACAGGCTCGCACTTAACTCCGTCTATCTCCTTGTAAAGAACACGGGGAGTTGAAACGGAAAGCTCGTAGCCCTCACGGCGCATATTTTCGATCAGAATAGAAAGGTGCATCTCTCCCCTGCCAGCTACATTGAACGCGTCAAGTGTATCGCTGTCTGTAACACGAAGCGAAACGTCCTTAAGCAGCTCACGCTGAAGTCTTTCGCGTATCTGACGGGAGGTAACAAACTTACCCTCTCTGCCTGCGAAGGGGCTGGTATTTACGGAGAAAGTCATCTCAACGGTAGGCTCGGATATCTTTACGAAAGGCAGTGGCTCGGGACAGCTGACAGAGGTTATGGTCTGACCGATAGTGACGCCTTCGATACCCGAGAAACACACGATATCGCCAACCTTTGCCTCAGTTACAGGAGCCTTGCTGAGGCCCTCAAACTGATTAAGCGAAACGATCTTTGCCTTGAAAGGCTCTGTTCTGCCAAGGTGGTCGCAGACCATTACCTCCTGATTCTGCTTCATAACACCGCGTTCTATGCGTCCGATAGCAATTCTGCCTACGTACTCGTTATAGTCAATAGAGGATACCAGCACCTGAAGCTCGCCGTCGATGTCGCCCTCAGGAGGATCAATATGCTCAACTATCTTATCAAACAGCGGCTTGAAATCCGTTCCCATGTGATCGGGAGAGAAAGAAGCAACGCCCATTCTGCCCGAACAGAACACAACAGGGCTGTCGATCTGTTCTTCTGTAGCATCGAGGTCGAGCAGAAGCTCCAGCACCTCATCAACGACCTCTTTATTACGAGCATCGGGACGGTCTGTTTTGTTTACAACAACAATGATCTTGTGACCAAGCTCCATCGCCTTCTGAAGCACAAAGCGGGTCTGCGGCATTGTGCCCTCAAAGGAGTCAACGAGCAACAGAACACCGTTTACCATTTTCAGGATACGCTCTACCTCGCCACCGAAATCGGCATGTCCTGGGGTATCAACAATATTGATCTTAACGCCATTGTACATACAGGCAGTATTCTTGGCGAGGATAGTAATTCCGCGCTCGCGCTCAATATCATTGCTGTCCATAACTCGGTCGTTGACGACCTGATTGTCACGGAAAGCGCCGCCCTGCTTTAACATTTCGTCAACAAGGGTAGTCTTACCATGGTCAACGTGGGCGATGATAGCAATATTTCTTAAATCTTCTCTTAACACTTCAAACATCTCTTTCTTTTGTATACTTGATCTTACACCATTGGTTATTATACAACTTTTTTCGCTTGGCTACAAGCGTTAAACACAAAAAACGTTGTTTTAATTGTAATAGTGAAATCCTGACAACTCATTTTGTGCACAATGACGAACAAAAAGCTCCGAGCAATATGCCCGAAGCTTGGATAATTCAAGATTTAGTAAACAGGCCACGTGTTCGCGCTGCATTTCTGTTTCGGCGCTCTTTTGTAGCAAGCATATCCACAGCGTAACCCTCGCAATTCCGAACAAGCACACAGCCCTCGCTTACACCTTCAGGAAGCTCGGAAAGCGGTAATTCAAAAAAAGTACCGTCTTCCCTTTCGATCACTGCGATCATATTCTCTATCCTGTCAACGATCATCATGCAGCCTCCTTTATCTCATTAGTAGTTGTATATCTGAGAGAATTTCCGTCAGTAATGAATACGATATCGCCGTAAATCATCGTTGTCAGCGCCTTACAACCAACAGCCTTGAGCCTTTTTAGCGCAGCCTCAGACGGGTGTCCATAGGCATTGTCGATACCAACACTGATGACACCGTACTCCGGAGCAACTCTCGCGAGAAATTCAAGAGTACTTGATGACGAAGCTCCGTGATGACCTACTTTAAGTACATCAGCTCTCAGATCGACCCATTGAGCAACAAGCTCCTTTTCGGCCTCCTTTTCCATATCGCCAGTAAAGAGAAAGCTTATGTTACCGCTTGTAAGCTTTGCAATAACAGAATAATTGTTAAGGTCTTCATAACAGCTGCCGACAGGTCCGAGGAACTCAAGCGATGTGCCCTCGCACAGCTCAATAGTTCTGCCGTTTTCCGAATATGAAGCCTTGATATCCTTGCGCTCAATAACGTCAAGCAGGCTTGTGTAGAAAGAGGTAGTCGGAATAAGCTCGTCACTTACCTCAGGCATTATAAACTCGCCGACCTCAAACTCATTCAGTATTTTTGCCATAGCACCCATATGGTCGGAGTGAGGGTGGGTGCCTATAACATAGTCAAGTCTTTCTACTCCGAAATCGCGAAGATAGCTTATTACATCGGAAGCAGTCTCATACTCTCCCGAATCAATGAGCATTGTCTTGTCGGGCGTGATTATGACAGCGCAATCTGCTTGTCCGACATCAATAAAATGGACCGCGATCTCGTCCTGCTGGACCTCAACCTTAGGACGCTTTATTATACCAAGCGATTGATAGATATTGCTCAGCGAAGGAATAAAGCTGCTATGAAGCCAATGCTCGTTTATAAAGATAACGATACCAAACAGCATTAAAATTATAAATGCCGAATACAGCCAGTTACTTTTTCTTTTTTTCCTGTTTTTTCTTCCGGAAGCTCTTCGGCGTTTTTTTGCCATTAATCCTGCCCCTTTCAGAATTCGGACGATCTTTTTTAGTTCTTTGATCCGATGGAGTTATAAGACATTCCTTACCGAAGCCTATGAGATCACGCCGCTTTGCCATGATAAGCGCTTTCTCCACAAGCTGCTTGTTCTCGGGCTTGAAATACTGCAGCAGTGCGCGCTGCATTGCTTTGTCCTCTTTACTGCGCGGAACGAATACAGGCTCCATTGTATATGGATCAAGTCCTGTATAGAACATCGCAGTTGAAATAGTTCCCGGTGTAGGATAATAATCCTGAACCTGCTCAGGCCGGATATTATGCTTTTTAAGAAATACAGCAAGCTCAACAGCCTCAGCTAAAGTGCAGCCCGGGTGTGAAGACATGAGATACGGCACAAGATACTGTTCCTTGCCGCATTTTCTTGTAGAAGCATAAAAGCGCTTTTCAAACTCCTCGTAAACTTCTACATGAGGCTTGCCCATATAATCAAGCACCTTGTTGCTTGCGTGTTCAGGAGCTACCTTAAGCTGACCGCTGACATGATGCTCAACAAGCTCGTCAAGAAATTCAGTATTCTTATCGGCAAGGATATAATCGTATCTGATACCCGAACGAATGAATATCTTCTTTACTTTCTTAATAGAACGAAGTCTGCGAAGCAATTTAAGGTAATCGCTGTGATCTGCAACCAGCGCCTTGCACGGATTAGGTGCGAGACACTTCTTACCCTTGCACATTCCGTGTTCGTCCTGCTTTTTGCAGGAAGGCTGTCTGAAATTCGCGGTAGGTCCACCTACATCATGGATATAACCCTTGAAATTAGGCTTTTCGGAAAGCATTACAGCCTCGTTGTAGACTGAATCCTCACTTCGCGTCTGGATACGCCTACCCTGATGAAGCGCAATAGAACAGAAATTACAGAAGCCGAAGCAACCGCGGTTATGAGTAATTGAGAATTCAACCTCCTGAATCGCAGGAACACCGCCCTCCTTTTCGTACATAGGGTGGTAAGCCCTCATATAAGGAAGCTCATAGGTGCGGTCAAACTCAGACTGTGTAACACTGCGCTGGGGAGGATTCTGAACAAGCATCATATTGCCATGACGCTGAACGATAGTTCTGCCATAGACCTCGTCCTGCTCATCGTACTGCTTTCGGCAGGCTTTTGCGTATGCTTTCTTATTGTCACGAACAATTTCAAACGAATCACATTGCACCGCACCGATAGGTGTATTTTCAGGCTTCGTAAGATAGCACGTTCCACGCAGATCATGCATTTCAGACAACTTCATTCCCGCCTTGAAATTGTTAAGCATCTGCGAAAGAGTTACCTCGCCCATACCGTACATAAGTAGATCAGCGCCTGTATCGATGAGCACAGACGGCATAACACAGTCATTCCAGTAATCATAATGTGCAAAACGACGCAGCGAAGCCTCAAGACCACCGACAGAGATCTCAACATCAGGAAAAAGCTGCTTAAGCTTACGGCAATAAACAGTAAGTGCACGGTCGGGACGCTTTCCGCCTTTGCCGCCTGCTGAATACGCATCATCATTTCGCTTTTTGAGTGCGACAGTGTAATTAGACACCATGCTGTCGATATTGCCGCCTGTTACCATAAAGCAATACTTAGGCTTACCAAGCTTTTTGTAATCCGCATCGGTAACAGGCTGTGCGATGATTCCGACAGTAAATCCAGCCGCTTCGATCATTCTAGAGATTATTGCAATTCCAAATGTGGGATGATCAATATATGCGTCACCTGTGAAGCAGATAAAATCCAGCTGCTCTATACCGCGATCAATCATATCCTGTTTCGATACAGGTAAAAAAGGCATAACTAAAATTCCTTTCAGGATAAATTATAGCGTAGAGGCGGCATTATACCGCCTCTGTTTTATTTCTGCTGTAGCTTACGCTCGTACCACTCCTGCTTGGTCATAAGCACCTGACGGGGCTTGCTGCCTTCAAAGGGACCTACAACACCCA
>JAZNWG010000312.1:0-2235 GCA_045593225.1 Oscillospiraceae bacterium | reverse complement strand
ATATAAGGAATTTCATTGATTATAATTCTTGTATGGTTGTTTTCCTCAACTATCTCGGCTCTGCCTCGCAGAATGATCTTGCCGCGACCTGTATAGTAAGCGGAACGGATTCCGCTGTAACCCATGATTATACCGCCTGTCGGGAAATCGGGGCCCTGAATAACACCCATGATCTCCTCAATAGTAGCCTCAGGGTTATCAATAAGCAGCTTGATAGCATCTATTACCTCACCAAGATTATGCGGAGGAATATTTGTAGCCATACCTACCGCGATACCGTTACTTCCGTTTACAAGAAGATTCGGGAAACGCGAAGGCAGAACTACAGGCTCCTGCAGCTTATCATCATAGTTTGTTGTGAAATCAACAACTTTTTTATTGATATCGCGGATCATCTCATCGGAGATCTTGGCGAGCTTAGCTTCAGTATAACGATAAGCCGCAGCCGGGTCACCGTCTACCGAACCGAAGTTACCTTGTCCTGAAATAAGAGGATATCTCAGAGAGAAATCCTGAGCAAGTCTTACCAACGCGTCATAAACAGATGCGTCACCGTGGGGGTGGTACTTACCAAGCACCTCACCGACAGTGTACGCACACTTACGGGTAGGCTTGTCCGAGGTATTACCTGCTTCGTTCATCGTATAGATGATACGTCTGTGAACAGGCTTAAGGCCGTCACGCACATCAGGCAGCGCTCTTGAAGTAATAACCGACATTGCGTACTGAATGAAGGAATCCTTCATTGTTTCCTCAAGGTCGATATTTATAAGCTTTTCTGAACTGAAATCAATATCCATTTTTCCTCCGTTGGGGCTTAACTGCTTCCGGCAGACTTCCCCTCATATCAAAATAACCTCTCGGCTATTACATAATCTCCAGCTTTGTCTCAAAGATATCTCTTAAAGCCTCTTCCTGCTCCTTTGTCATACAACGCTTAGGGAAGCAGTATATCTGACGTCTGGCAGCTATAAGCAGCAGCGCATCGTCGTTTTCTTCAAAATCAAGCATATCCTGACCGAACAGGAAAATACTTTTTATCGGAGCGATATTTTCACTATCTGCGTCCTCGTCGATCTTGACTTCAACCTCATTCACCTTAGGGCGGATCATAGTTTCGATCTCGATCTTATCGGAATAAACAGTAGCTTTATAATCCTCGGGATTCATATCCTTCAGCGCGTCGATAGTCTTTACTCTCATTCTCTTTTTATCTGTCGCTGTATAAACAAGACCATAGCCACAGATAACGAGCGCTACCCACGAAACAGGATTTGTCACATTGAAGATCACGAATGCCAGTGCAGCTATCGTCAGAAGCGAATAAGCAACTATCATTATCTTCCAGCGCTTACCCGTAAATTTCATCTGAAAAGTTTTCATTGCACCGTCTATTTCATCAAGTGAATTATCGTAATTAAACTCGACAAGTATCTCGGGCTTTTTTTCTTCAACCGTATTTCCGAGATCCGGGATAAGTCCTGAAATAACAATCACTCCTTAAATTAAAAGCACATCAGATATCAAGATTTACTGCAAGCTTTGCATTTCTCTCGATAAATTCACGTCTGGGCTCTACCTTGTCACCCATCAGTATAGCCATTATCTCATCAGCCTTTGCAGCGTCCTCAACGCTTACACGAAGCATAGTTCTTGTTTCGGGATTCATTGTCGTTTCCCAGAGCTGATCGGGATCCATCTCACCAAGACCTTTATAACGCTGAACATCTACCTTAGCATTGGGATTGTCGCCCATAAGCTCTTCAATGTACTGATCTCTTTCCTCATCAGAGAATGCGTATCTTACCTGCTTACCGCGCCACACCTTGAACAGCGGAGGCTGAGCACAATATACATGACCCTGCTCAAGCAGCGGACGCATAAATCTGAAGAAGAATGTTAAAAGCAGTGTTCTGATATGCATACCGTCTACGTCGGCATCGGCCATGATAACAACTCTGCCGTAACGCAGCTTTGTTATATCAAAATCCTCTGCAATACCTGTGCCGAGCGCCTTAACAACAGGTGAAAGCTTATCGTTATTATAAACCTTATCAGCGCGAGCCTTTTCAACGTTCAGCATCTTGCCCCAGAGGGAAAGAATAGCCTGGAAACGTCTGTCACGTCCACTCTTTGCCGAGCCTCCCGCAGAGTCACCCTCTACTATATATATCTCGGTCTTTGTGGGATCGGACTCGGAGCAGTCAGCAAGCTTGCCGGGCAGACCGTTGCTGT
>JAZNWG010000311.1:0-3409 GCA_045593225.1 Oscillospiraceae bacterium | reverse complement strand
GGACTCGGACTGCCGCTGGTAAAAAGAGTGCTGAGCCTGTGCAGCGGACAGATAAGCGTCCACAGCACCGAGGACAAGGGCACTGAATTCACTGTTACCCTATACAGAGACGACAAAAACCGTCCCGCTGACGCGCTGAAGGAAAAGCGCGAGCCGATAAAGAGCTAAAAAAACAGCCGTCCCTATTCCGGGCGGCTTTTTCGGAATAACAACCGCGAAAGAAGTACAATGAGACCAATAAACATTGCAATAACCGCTGCCTGCTTCAGCGGAAACAAGGGCGCTGCTGCAATGCTGCAAAGCTCCGTAAAGCAGCTTAAAGAACGCTACGGGGAACGTCTGAGCATCACGCTGATGTCCACCTACCCCAAAGCCGACAGAAAGCTTATATCCGAAATGCCCGAAGAGTACGACTTCATAAAGGTAGTAGGCGCAAAGCCCGAAAAGCTGCTTTTCCTTGCGTTTCCGCTTGCGCTGCTGTACAGCTTTATGAGGTTCGTGCCACCGCTTAAAAAGCTGCTGCAGATGAATAAGATAATAAAAGCATATTCCGGGACCGATATCGTCATTGACGAGGCAGGAATATCATTTGTTGACAGCCGCGGCTTTATCATGAACACCTATGCATTCGTCTGCGCGGCTGTACCTATGCTGTGCGGAGTGCCTGTGGTGAAATATTCGCAGGCAATAGGCCCTTTCAAAAAGCGCTGGAACAGATTTCTTGCAAAGTGGATACTCCGCAAGATGAAGCTTATCTGCGCTCGCGGAAAGATAACAAGGCAGAATCTCGCCGATATCGGGATCACAAAAAACGTACGCCTTTGCGCTGACGGAGCGTTCACCATGCCTGACAGTGAGCATTTCGCTGCCACTGTGGACGAGTTTTGCCGCTCTGACAGCTTTTTTAACGGAAATGTTGTCGCGCTGTCCGTAAGCAGCGTTGTCGAGAAGAAATGCCAAAAGCTCGGAATAGATTACAAAGGCTGTATGACGAATTTTATCGATCGCCTTAACAAACGGGGCTATAACGTTCTTATAATCGCAAACGCCGCCCGCGAAGGCAGCGAAAAGCCGCGAAACAATGACCTTATGATATGCTCCGCGGTATACGAAGCCTGCTCCGACAAGGATAAGGTGCGCTGGTATCCGCGCGAGATGTCGCCCGAGGAGATAAGAGAGCTTATCTCGCGCTGTAAGTGTCTTGTTGCTTCGCGATTCCATGCGATGATAGGCGCACTTGAGAAGCGTGTACCGGTGCTGCTTATCGGCTGGAGCCATAAGTACAAGGAAGTGCTGGATATGTTCGGACTCGGCGAATATGCCGCGGACTATTCAGAGCTTGATATAGACTCTCTGTGCGCAAAGTTCGACAGCTTTATTGCAGAAAATGACAAGATACGCGAGAAAATAGCCGAAAAGCTCCCCGATGTAAAGGAAAGCTCTCTCGACAATATCCGCTTTATCTCTGAGGAGATAGACAAGGCAGCCGCAAAACCAAAAAAGGTAAAGCTGCTGGACTTCAATACGCCTGAAAAATACATCGGCGAACATCTCGCCTGCCGAATGGGCTATGCTGCGGACGAAAATATCCGCAAAAACGCAGCTTCGGGTGGAATGGTAACAGCGCTGCTGTGCCATCTGCTCGATACAAAGCAGATAGACGGCGCATGGGTCACACGAAGTGAGATAAAGGACGGAAAGCTGTCCTACAAGACCTTTATAGCGACAACGAAAGAGCAGCTCATGGAAGCCTCATCATCGGTGTATATGTATATGCCGCTGTTAAAACACATTGATATGCTGCGTGAGTTTAATGGCAGGCTCGCAGTGGTGCTTGTCCCCTGTCAGATGAGAGCATTCTCCGCAATGCTTGAAAAAGACCCTGTGCTAAAGAAAAAGATAGCTCTGAAGATAGGACTTTACTGCAGCGGCAGCCACACCGAGGGGGCAACGCTGCTTCCGCTGAAAAAGAAAAAGATCAGCCTCGAAAATGCGGTGAGGCTGTACTACCGCCGCGGTCACTGGCGCGGAACATCAACGGTGCTCTACGCCGACGGCAGCGAAAAGACGCTGTCCTATACAAAGACTATCTGCGCATACAAGAACGCATACTATTTCAGCCGCGAAAGCTGCATGGTATGTCAGGACCACTACTGCAATGCAGCGGACATCAGCTTCGGCGATATATGGCTGAAAGAGATGAAAAAAGAGCCTATAAAGCACACGAGCTGCGTTATCAGGAACGAAAAAGCGCTCGTAATGTTTGACAGCGCCGTAAACGCAGGCGCTATCCATGCAAAGCGCTTGGACGACACCAGAATGCTGCGCAGCCAGAAGCGTGCACTGGTGTTTAAATTCAACCTTGCCGCTGCGAAACAGAAGATGTATGCAAAGCAGGGTAAAAACATAACGCTGGATACCTCGTCAAAATGCAAGTGGAACCACCGTCTTGCGTGGAAACTGGGTTGGCGGAACATGAAATTCAGCGAGGAAAAGCTGAAAAAGCTTGAAAAAATGCCGACATGGCTGGTTTACTACTATATGTGCTTTATCCGCGTGCTTCTGAGCTTCTGAGGTGAACTATGAACAAGACGTCAAACAGCAATAGAATACTTACTGTCTGCAAGGCTGTTTTCGGCGTGCTCGCGGTAGGCTTCATCGTGTGGTATTTCGCGCAGAACTGGGAGGAATTCAGCTCCACCCTCGCGAATGTAAACATCGGCATATTCATATTCTCAATGCTGTTCTATTTTATCTACAAGCTGACGCTCGCATCGCTGTGGCACTATATCACAAAGATAAACGGCTGCTCGATAAAGTACGAAAATGCTGTGACAGGCTATCTGTACTCGATCCTCGGCAAATATATCCCGGGAAAAGTGTTCATGCTTGCAGCAAGGCTCACCTACTACAAAGAGGAAGGAGCGCCGCTGTCAAAGGTCACCGTATGCTTCTTTATAGAGAACGTCTGCACGCTGCTCGGAGCTGCTATGCTGTTCATCGTGTCGCTGTTCTTCTTCCCTAACGAGCTGCTGGAGAACTATAAATGGATAACTTTCCTGCTTATTGCGGTGTTCTTTGTAATTATACACCCGAAGGTGATAAATCTTGTTCTGAAGCTTGTCGGGAAGCTTTTCAGAAAAAAGCTTGAAATTCCTATGAAATATTCGCAGATGATAAAGGTAGTACTGCTGTTTATCGCAAACTGGCTTATCATCGGCACAGGCTTTTATATCCTCGCAAAGTCTATATGCCCGGCACTGGAATTGTCACAGCTGCTTTTCTGCGCAGGAATATGGGGCGTTTCCGCAATTATCGGGATACTCGCTATATTTGCGCCCTCGGGACTTGGTGTGCGTGAGGGTATAATCGTCGCAGGGCTTATGCTTATAATGCCGCAGAATGAGGC
>JAZNWG010000310.1:0-3030 GCA_045593225.1 Oscillospiraceae bacterium | reverse complement strand
CCATTCCTTTATGATCTGCTCAGCCTTCTTTCCCACGATCGAAAATCCCATTTCGGGAGATCTTTCGGGAATCTTTGTGTACCAGTCCCACCAGAAGAAGCCCGCAAACCACTGCTCGTCCCACATAGACCGCATACATGATTCGTAGAAATTTGCCTGCTCGTCCTCATCGTAGGGGAACTCCCTGTGGCTGAAGTCATAGGGCATCATAGCGCAGCCCCTAGCGCTTCGGCAGCCTATCTCCATGAAGATTATCTGTTTGCCGCCGTTTATGCGGGATAGCTCCGCAAGACGCTCTTTCTGCTCGTTCCACACGGCTGTCATATTTTCAAGGCTGTCCCCGGGGATCTTGCCCACTCCGTAATACGCGGATGTACCGATGTAATCCACCGCATCCCACCATTTCACGCCGAACTCCTTACCGTGGTTGGTGTTGTAGGTGACAGGTCCATGGTATATCTTCCTGACTTCCTCGATGGCCTTTCGCCAGTATTCCTCCTTGTGCTCTGTACCCAGCATCTCGCAGCCGACGCAGAACATCTCGCAGCCTGTTTCCTCGGCTATCTCAGCATAATGGCACAGAAAAGCGGTATAGGAGGAGAACCATTCCTTCCAGTAGTTCTTGTCTCCTATTTCAGCTTCAGGAAAGTTGATATGCGCTCTCCATACACCGTCAGCGCAGTTGACCATCGGTTTCATACACACCTTAAGTCCTAGAGCATGCAGCTTGTCCGCAGCTGCAGCCACATCCTTGTCGGTTACAGTATAGCGATAATCGGGACGGATAACAGTAGAGCTGAAGCTGTCCTGCTTTACCACAAACGCAAGTGCCGCCCAGTCGCCGCCGAGTGCGGCAAGGCGTTCCATTGATACAGCCGCTTCCTCGGTGCGGTATTCGCCGCGCTTTCCGTCAAAGCCGTATGTAAATCCTTTTATAAACACGATAACACCTCCATTTATATCATCCAAGAAGCTCTTTCATATAGTTCATGCCTCTGATGTATTCCTCATCAGTGGAAAGATGCTCTATTATCATAGGCATATCGGGGTCTGCTGCTGTTGCAAGCTCTGTGTAGAGCCTTATATCAAGCGTTCCTTCGCCGACAGCACATTCCTGAAGCTGGAAGGTGAATTCCTCCTTCAGGCGGATATCTTTAAGGTGGCAGCTGCAGATATGTCCTTTGAGCACATCAAAGCATTCCCTGGTAAATTCGTCATTGAAGAAGAACCTGCGCGGAGAGGTTATCATATTCACAAGGTCAAGGTGTGCCGCGAAGCGTTGATGGTCCACCCGCTGTATCAGTTTAAGATATTCCTGCGGACCTGACGGTATCATCCAAGGCATCGACTCAATGCTGAAAAAAGTGCTTTTCACATCAGCCTGCTTTAAGATGTACTGTATCGTTTCGACGGTCATGTCAAAGGTCTCGTCGGAGAAATTTTCGCGGTATCCTCCGTCCCAGCGCGGCCCGTGGGGAGTGCCTGCGATATTCACCGCACACACCGCTCCTATCTCGTCTGCGAGAATAAGCTGACGGATATTGTAATCGATATTCGCTTTGCGCTTTTCAGGGTCAGAGTCCAGCATATTGTTCCAGATACCCACCTCCGCGATGGTCAGGTCATTTTCTCCTGCAGCTTCGACGTATGCGGATATCCTGTCCCTGCTGTCGTTGCAGTTAAGCGGGAAAACAGTACTCCTGCAGCCGAGGTTTTTAAGCTGCTCCGCCCACTGCTTTGGATCTTCATGCCGCAGTGCCGATGAAATACCTAATCTCATATCAAGCCCTCCTGTAATGAATAACACTGGAATCTATCTCAAGAAGATTCCTGAAGCCTGTCCTTGCCATAACGGTACTAAGCTCGGTATTGAGCTGAATTATGCGCTCAGTAACACCTGCCGCACCATTTTTGAGCGGATCCATAAGGTTGCGTCCCACGCATACGCAGTCAGCCCCGAGTGCAAGAGCCTTGAATACATCCATGCCGCTTTCAATGCCGCAGTCTACGATTATCTTCATGCGACCATCAACAGCCTTTACGATATCGGGCAATATCTGCAGAGGCGGGATCGCATAATTCATAATTCCATGATGATGGGAGACCACTATTCCCGAAACACCTGCTTCAACGCATTTGAGAGCATCGCTTACGCTGAGCACACCCTTGATGATAAAGGGAACCTTTGCGGCATCCACGAACATCTTTATCTCATCCAGCGTTTTAGGTTTCATAGGAAGCCCCAGAACGTTATCATAGCCGCCGTTCCAGGCAAAAGCGTGGTCGATATCTATGCCCACTGCGAATGCGCCGTGAGATACAGCGTGTTCGATACGCCACAGCACATCGTTATTATCAGCATGAGGCTTGATTATGCGTATCGTTTTTGCACCTGTTGCAAAAATAGCTTCCATCTCCTCGGGCTCACCCATGCCTACCCAGTGTACCGCGCCTGCATTTTTAGCTCCGACAGCAATCTCTGTCATAGCGTTGTCGCATATCTTGTGCAGATGAGAAAGTGCGGCGGTCATGATGGGTGTGCTGAATTTCTCACCGAAAAGCTCAAAGGAGATATCGGGCAGGTCAGCATCTATGTATCGGCTTTCAAGCAAGATAGAGTCAAAATAATCACGGGGGATGATATTGGAATCAGCAGTCATAATATAACCTCCCAAAAAACTTTTTATCATAGTTTCGCCTTTTACTTTAAACGAGTTTGTACTAAGCTCTGTAGATATAGCATATCACTGTTCTGATAAAAAACAAGTGAAATAATATCCTTATGGTCTTTGGCCGTTTCAGGTCTTATTGTGATATCGTTTCTCCTTTATATCATTTCAGCTTTCTGTAATAGATCCTGCATATATCATTGTACATATCAACTCGGCTTTCGATATATGTAAAGCCGTATTTTTCATACAGTCCGATATGATCGGTGGCAATGTACACATTTTCAAAGCCCTGCTCCTTAGCCTTATCGCAGGCATATTCCGCAAGCTGTCCGCTGTATCTGTTGCCGCGGTATTCGGG
>JAZNWG010000309.1:0-16140 GCA_045593225.1 Oscillospiraceae bacterium | reverse complement strand
GCATCAGCCGATGGAAAATATACTATCGTAGAAACAGATGCGATCACAGCTGCAAAAACTGTAACTGACATCAATGCGTCGGGTCATGGTGCAACAGTATCGTATGATACAAACGGAAACGAAGTAAGCAGAGAAGAGCTGAAAGCGGGTTCTGACGGCGCTATCAATTATGTAAACGCTGCAGGCGGCGTGTTTACAATGGAAGTGCAGGGAACAGGCGATGAAAGAGCGCATGTCGTATCAACATCGTATGTAACAGGCGGAAGTCAGGTCGTTTCAACTAATCTGTCCACAGGAGATGTGTCCTCTACAGTAGCAAGCGGTGTTGGTGACAATATCGTTTCAACTTATGATAAAGACACAGGCTCTACAAAGATAAGCGGCACGACTGTCAGTGGCAATACGATCGAAGCAATACATGGTGCGAACGGTGATTACAACGAGACAGTGACGATGCCTGACGGTGGTATGAGAACGATCGTTCGTACAGGCACAGGTGCTGATGTTGTTGAGCGTATGTCAGAAACAGATGGCGCAGGCAATACTGTATCGACTACGATCGAGAATGGTAACATCACGTACAGAGCAGGCAGCAGTTCCAACGGCTCATCTTATACGCAGGAGCGAGGAAGCGATGGCGGCTGGACTACTGTTGAAAACCTTGTATCGGGCGATAAAATAACCACAGGTGTCAACCCGAACGGCGATTTCGTAAGAACGATAAGCTACGCTAACGGCTCTTACAGACGTGAGTCATCTTTTGGTGGCACGTATAGTGTAAGCACTTCAAGTGTGACAGGTATTGAAACGTCTGCTGTCAGACAGGGTTCATCTGTTACACGTACCGTATCTATGAACGGCGTTAAGCTTAAAGAAACGGCTGATGTCAACACAGGTGCTACAGCACAGCATTTTGAGATAGCAGGTCAGCGTTATGAGATCATCGCGAATAAGGATGGCTCTACTGATACTGTATTCTCAATGTCCAACGGTGCAGTTGGTACGTATTCAACTAAGCTCGATGGCACGCAGGTCAACACGATCCGTCAGGCTGACGGCACGCAGCGTATTGAGACGATTGCGACAGATGGTGTGACTGACGTTGTATACATCGATGCTATGGGTCATCAAGTGACTAATACAAACGAAGCGACAGCTCTCAACGATCTGTTTGCGAAGCACACAAACGATTTCAACGTAAGTATGAGCTCGGCTCGTGATGCAATAAGTGCGATGCCCGCTGATCTGTCAACATCATCGCTCTCAGCGTTTGAGGTTGCGGCTCCGTCTTCACAGGCGTCGATCCCCGGTATGATCACTGATTATGTACCGTTTGTAGATAATGCTGTTATGGGCGGTGCGTTCGGTGATTATGATACCAGACTCGGTGGGTCTGCAACTACGCCGATCAACGGTACAGCCGACTAACGAAATAGGGTAAAGCAGAGGAGTAACATCCTCTGCTGTTATCCGGAAAGGAAAAATATGAGCATATTTGTTCCGTTTCTTCTTGAGACAGGTGAATCGAGCGGCTCTGCTGCGATTTCGGCATTTATACCATCGCTTTTGTCAAACACGGCGGCGTTTATCAAAGCTGTTGGTTCGTATGCTATTCTCATAATAGGTATAGCACTCGTACTGATCGCTGTCGTGCAGATAGCGAGAGGTTTTGCTACTGTTATGAAAGGCGGTTGGATAATAACGATCGGTACGCTGTTGTTCGGAGGCTTTCTTACGTTCGGCGGATGGCGGACTATAACAGGTGATGCGTTTGGTGGTCTTGGTGCAGATACTCTTGCGAGTATAAATGCAGGCAATACACCTTCGACGGTGGATACAGTTGAGAAAGTAACTGCCGGAACAGCAACGGCGTACGACGGCATTAACAACGCTATAGACGGTGTTGCCATCATGGATAACAACTTCTTTTCGCCGTTTGCCCAAACACTTGCCGTAAGCATTGGTATCATTCTTATCATTCTGGCTGTCTGGGAGATAACCGAGTTTTTTATAAAAAGCGGTAAAGCACAGACTGCTTGGCCTAAGGTCGTGGTGATGGCTGTTCTTGGCTCTGTGTTGTTCACAGCAACACCAACAAGCAATTCTGCAGGCTGGGCATGGCTGCGTGACAAGGGTACGAGTGCTATACGCGATGGTATTGTCAATGCAGTTGAGGGCAATTCAACAGAACAGTCAAGCGGATTGTCAACAGACGGTTTTATCTATAATCAATCAGACGGCAGTCTGACAGAAACAAGAGAAGCGCTACCTGAGGGTGCGGATCCGAGTAAACTCGGTTAAATGAAAAAAAATATATCCCCTGTCATCACGACAGGGGATATTTGTGTTGCGTATGTGTTTTCTGCTGACGCGTCTGTTTTCTGGCGAGATATGCTTTTTCGAACATGTCTCGGAAGTCGGCGGATTTCATAACCTCTTTCAACGCGGCTGCAGCTTCGTTTCTCGGCATTGTACCGATGATTTTGCACAATTCTTCGTTGACCAGATGGACTTCGTTTAAGACTTTCGGAGGGACGTCTTTGAAAACATCTGTCAGAACATCTTTTAAGACATCGTTTGCTTTGGCCTTGTAATAGGCTTTTTCAAGCTTTTTCGTTTCAGCTTCCAGACGCTTGGCTTCTTTTTTGAGCTCACTTGTACTCTTTGTGTTTTGCATGAAATCATCCTCCTATGGTTTAAAAATAGAGTTGTAATATTGGGTTTTTGAATTTGTTTTACGATTGGATTGATTTCATTATAACACGTTGTTTCAAAAATGGCAAATCGATCGAGCGTGCTATTTTTGTGCCATTTTTGTGCTACTTGTACAAGTTTTTGATATAATGTTTTTCGTAAGTTTCTGTAACGGTTTGATATGTTTGTTCTATCCTTTTGTGTCACAAAAATATATCGGTATTTTTAACAAAGTGGTATTTTTTACGTAAAAAAATAACTTCTTGTAACGATCTTGTTACAAGAAGTTGGTTGTTATTTGCTGTTATCGGTATCCGTCATAACCATCATTATCGAAATAATTTGTAGGTGTTGTGCGCGATTCGTCACCGATTTTCTGATTGATGATGGTATCAAATCTTGATGGTTTTGTTGTAAAAGTCGACGTGTGGTCATCGCTTTCATCATTTTCATTATCTGTGATTTCAGATGAAACTGTGTTTGCGTCGATAGCATCACATTTGGTTTGATTATCGATTAGATGTTCAGAAAGCATGTTTTTTATGTTGACGGGTAATGTATGCACCGAGTGATTCTGTTCACAGTAGATCTCTTGATCGTATTTTTTCTTGTCGTTTGATTTTGAATATGTATGTGTGATTACGAACACATCATTGCTTTTTGAAAAGCTGTCACCATCACGTAATGATTCGGCGATAAAACAATCACCTTGCTCCACTCCGTTGCTATCATATTCTTTGTTGAGACAAAGCGAAAAGGCTAAATCGGTTGTACCATATGCGTATGATGCTGTATGTGTGCGTATGTCTTCAAGCATGAAGCTTTCACCCATGGCAAGCGAAGAAATATTCTGTAAATGCTTGAGTTTTTTCTGCGCAAGTTTGTATGGATGACGAGATGAAAAGAATATCTGAGAAGTTTGTAATGTTCCGGTGTGTGCTTTTTTGTAAAAGTCTTGTGCTGATAAATTTGTATCGACACCTGTCAGATGCTTAAAATCTTTTGTTTTGAACATGACTTCGATGTATCTGTTATCAAATACATACAGAAATGTTTTACCAACGAGATTTTGCTTGTAATCTTTGGCAGCTTTTGTTATTTCCGAAATAATTTTTTTTCTATCGATTTTTGTATTCATTTTTCACCTCCTGAAGACCTAAAGAAAAAAACGTCGGGTTAACACACCCGACGTTTCAGCAATCGATATAAGCGGTTTTATGCTGGTTGTCAGCCGCAATACCCTTTCGGGTATCTAAAAGTCGTTGAAAATAAGTCCTCAACGCAGACTAACCTTGTCTCCTCGGTCCAGGCGCGATATTCTTTCGAATATCTGAGAGTCTTGGTGTTTTACCTGCCCAAGCACAGTACAACTTAGCGTGCCGCCACACGGAAGAGTTTTCTCTTCTCTTATATTATATCCGATAAATCGGATCTTGTCAATAGTTTCAGAAAAATATTTTTCTGAAATCAATGACTTTGATTAAGACCCGCTGACCGCAAGGTCAGTGAATAGTCTGAGTACAAAGTGCATATTCATCAATATAATATGCCGATAAATCGGCATAAAAGCCTTGACAGGTTCGACCGGATGTGATATAATATTTATATGATAAAGATCAATTTAAGGCAGGTAATTTGCGATGAGATTGTTACCTGATAGAAATTTCAAAGAAAACTACAAAAAACGGTATGATGCAAATTATACCAGAATAATGACGTTTCGCAATGCGCGAGCCGAACTCAAAGCAGGCAAGCGACCTGTGACAGGAAAACAGGTGGGAACAGGTTTTGTAGGCTTTGTTGCAACCATTGTCGTGTTAGGCACGCTTGCTTATGTCGGTTTTTTTATGTCATCATGGCATGACGCCAAAAAAGCTGAGATCAAAGCCTTGAACGATGGGATACAGTCGCTCAATATGACGATACAAGAATATCAGACGATCAATGCTGATGAAAAGTATGAACAGATAGAGGAAGCAGTCGTTGTTGTGACGGATCTGCAGAACCAATATGTGGCGAACACGTTTTCTGACAGTTTTAGCACATATGCCGTTCGTTATCTTGGTTCGCACAATGAAAATTGGGCCGCTGATATTTCAGGTCTCGTAAGACCTGTCTGGAAAGGACATATTGACAGAGCGGGTGATTTCAGAAGTTCGGTTGATATGATATTCATTCTGTATAACGAAGCAAAGCCTGCTGTTGTTGTAAAAACAATGTTTGAGATAGACGCTGCAGGTAATCTTGGCGAAATGACAGGTTTTGAGAAAATGGTGCTGATATGAAACGATTTTTGATAATATTTCTTGTTATTGCATCATTGGTCGCATTACCGTTTGCAGGGCTTGGTATTCAGAGTCTGATATATGATAATCAGATAGCGGAGCTTACGGCGGTCACAGAGCATAAACAAGCCGTTGCAGACAAGCTTATTGCTGACACGCATCGTGTCGATGCTCAGGGCATAGCTGATGCAGAGCTTATGATAGCGTTGTTCGATAAGATATTTACATTTTATGATATCGAAGAATTTGAGCAGGCGAGAGCTTATGCTGTCGAGTCAGGTCTTCCCGCAAGCTTTGTGAACAATTTTTACAGTACGGCTGAGCTTTCAGGAATGTATGCGGATGCAATGCTTGATGTGATATGCAAGTTTGATTCAGCGGATATATATCTGTTAGATCGGGACGGCAGCATCGGTTATTATTATGTTGTTGTAAATCTGGATACAGTTAAATATGTCAACAGTCGATTCAGGTTAGCTTTTTTCATTACAATGGATTCGTTGGCGACTGAAACAGAACGTTTTGTGTCAATGTTGTATTACAACATTGCATGACTATAATTTTTGACATTAAAGGAAGAGATTTTTCATGGACAAGGTACTTAAATTCAATAACGATGAACAGACACAGACCGTTGACACAGGCTCTGTTAACAAAAAGCCTGAGACCGAGAAGAAAAAAGATTGGGTCGGCATCGTGCATCGTGGCTGCAGAGTCTGTATCTTCAGGACGATAGAAGCTGTTGCTGTCTTTGTGGCAATAAGTATGTTTACGCTTTTTGTCGGCAGCTTTCTGATACCAATGCTCGGTTTCAATGTTGCTACAAATACGGGTATCACACAAAATACGGATTTTTATACGGCGCTTACAGTATGGCTGTTGCCGATGTTGTTTTTCGTTCTGCTTATTACAGCCGCAGCGTTTTTTATTATTCGTAAGTTCCTGAAATGGATCCACAGTTATTTTTCAGGCAAGATCCTTAAGGGAAATATGAAAGACGAAGCAAAGAGGGCAGAAGACGCGGCAAAGCCCAGAACTAAGAAACGCAGATAAGCATATCGTTTGCAACAAAAAATCTGATCTTTGAAAGTGAGGTAATCCCGATATGAAAGCAGCATTCGCGTTTAACAAACGCTTGTCACCTATAAATTCCATACAGGGGGCAGAAGTCGTTCGACACCCGCCTGCACAGTATATGGCATTATGTCTGTTCAACAATACGTACTGGGAGTTTGATAAAGCTCGTAATTATGCACCCGTATTGGTTTTTGACGGTTCTGTTGAGCGTCTTGACGCTATAAATACAAAGTTTCCGAACGGCTTGGACACGGTATATTTCAGCAAAGATAAGCCTAATGTTCAATACAGATATGAGTTCAACGAAAGACAGCTTGCTGAGCTGGCAGGAAAAGGCTTTTGGTCCGAAGACGGAGTCAATATTCCGGGATTGTTTACAGCAGCTAAGTTTCAGTTGGAAGCAGATGTTATCGTTGAAGAAATAGTAAACGATAAGGAGAACCGCAAGGAGCCTATTTTCAACATTGAAATACTCAACGCTTACTCCAATACATTTGATGCTAAGGCTTATGATCTGGCGAGTAAGATAACACGTCACAAGCCTGAGGAAAGCAAGACTATTGAAACAAATGTTCAGGCTGAAGTGGAGCAGAATATCGCGGCAGAGCTTTCAGCGGCTGCAAAGTCGGCTATGCTGTCGAAGCCTGATGTCGCTGCACAGACAACATATCGTCCTATGACCAAAGAACAGCTTGATGTTCACAACAAATCTGCAAACGTTGCTGCAGCGGTTAATGCCACCAGAGATGATATCAAGCATGCTCGTGACGCAGGTAACGCTCGTGCTGAAGCAGAGAGAGAGGCTGAGCGCACACGAAGCGAAGTTGAGCAGTCAAAGCTTGATGCAATGGGTGTTACCATCACTAATAACATTGCACCTAAAACGCCGTCTGTTTCAACAGCTAACAATCGCATTTTTAACGATGCACCTGCTGCAGAGACCGATGTGTCTGTTCCGGACTCAGTTGCTGCATTTATGAAAGAGTTGAGTGCGGGTTCGGCGAAAGCGTCAACTATTGTTTCGGCTGATAAAAAGGACGACAAGCGTGATTCCGGTTCAGGTACTGCAACAAGTACAGATGGTCTTGGCACATATACGTTTGAAGACCGCTCTACTGCTCAGTATGAAATGAGACAGGATGAGGGCAAGGGTAATGAAAAACCCGCCGATGACGAAAAGCAAACGGATAAAGACGATGACAAGACGGAAAAGGCTGATGCAAATGATATGTCTGCGGTTGGCAGCAAGCACAGACAGGCTCAGCTGAATCAGATCACAAACACACAAGTGCCGCAAATGGCGGTCAAAGAAGACGATCGATCCAAATAATGTTTCGCACTATATTACATCAGCAGGCGTGGCCGCCTGCTGATGTTGATTATGAGGAGTTTTTTCAATGAGAAAATCACATTTTGCAATCATGACGGCTGTCTGTTTGCTTTCAACGGGCTGTTCGACAGCAGAAGCACCGTCTGACGCTATCCAAACAACAGTTCGACCCGAAACAACATCCGTTAGTTCAGCTGTGACAGATGTTATTGCTGTCGATGTTGCTGATGATTTTAATAAGACGAGCATTTCTGAACACGGTATCGTGCTCGTACCCGACTGCGAGATAAATACTGATGTGAACATGAATATTGTCAATATCAACGGGATTGACGTTGATATATCAGATATCATGCTGGATAAACTGCTTTCTGTTACGGGTACTGAGTTGAATCGTTTTGGCACAACATATCATAATCGGGATACACATCGTTTTGTCGGATATACATACGGTGTTTCAGGTGAACCTGACCCTGCATATGAAGGAATGAATGTAACGATCGATGGCATCACGTATGATGGCGAAGATCTTCCGACGTTCGGAACCACATTTACCGTTGAGGTCATGCAGGGTGATGACGTTCTGGTCCTCGACGAGGGAATAAATTCGTCTGAGTTTGACCAATACAGAGTCAAAGGTATCGAAGCCGATCTGTTTTATACTGAAAATGATTTCAGTATAATTTTTGCCGATAATATTCAGGTCGGGATGTCAAGAGACGACTGTATCGCGGTACTTGGAAACGGTCGTTTTGTTGACTTTGGCTCAGAGACCGCGCAGATGTATATCTATAATAACGGTATCAACACGATGGTGACGATATTTGAGCCCGACGAATTTACGGGTGAATATGTTCTTGATTCGATCGAGCTTATCAATAATTGACAGAGTGGGTGAGACAACATGGGATTGGCACAAGGTATAGTGATCGTAAACGAGTATACTATCAATAACGGCGGCACCGGTTCCAGAGGCAGTACCCCCGGCGACTATGTATCGGAATATATGTCCAGAAACGGTGCGACGGAAACACTGACGCCTGTCAGATTGCTGGAACAAGAGGATTACATAACTCGTTACATGGCACGAGAAGAAGCTGTCGAAAGTATTTCAGAGCGATCTGATGTGAAGCCGGAGTTTCGTAATATACAGCGTCAGGCGGGTGTCGCATTCGGTTACGGCAGCGTATCATTGTCTGACGAAAAGCTTCGTCTCGCAAGCAAGGATATACAGGAGCAGTTTGATAAAGGCAAGACTGTATTAAAAACAGTGTTGTCTTTTGATGAACAGTATCTTCGTGAGACAGGTATCATTCCTGAGGGCTTTGTTTGCCGAAAGCCCGGCGATTTTCGTGGTAATATCGACCAGATGAAGCTTCGTTTGGGTATTATGAATGGTCTGAATGCTTTAGCTAAAGACTATGATGATCTTCAGTACGTAGGTGTTATTCAGGTCGATACGATGCATGTACATTGTCATCTTGCAATGGTCGACAGAGGCGAAGGCAATATAACGTCCGATGGAACACAACGTGGTAAGATAAGTGCTGCACAGAAAGCCAAGCTTCGCCGAAACATCGATCTGTATCTTGATGAAACTAAGTCCATACAGCACATGAGCAGCAATGTTTCGATGGATAAGCGCAACACAGCTATGTTTATCAAGCAGGTGAGTCACAGGACGATGCAGCAAAATGGTATATCACAATTGCTTCTTGCCTGTTTACCTGCGGACAGACGTTTGTGGCGAGCATCGACCAATAGCAAGGCAATGGAAAAAGCAAACGGACTGGCACGCAGTTATGTACAAGAGCTGTTGGCACAGCCTGATTCCGGCTATGAAAAAGTTCAAAGAAGCATATATGAGTATGCGGAGTTACGTCGTAATAAAGAGGATCTGTCAGGCGAAGAGTTTCGAAAGCTTATAAAGGACGGAGAACGACGCGTCGAGGACGAGTGTATCAACGGTGTTTACAGTATGCTTCAAAACGTTCGTTCCCGTGATATCCAGACACACACTCCAATGCTTGACTTGATGGCTATGCCTGCGTATGACATTGCGAAAGATGCTGATGAATTCGGCGAGTTCACATATAAGCTGCGCAGTTATAATACAAGACTTGATCATCACAAGAAAGAACGTGATAAGGCTCATAAGATCAATAAAAGTTATGAGGACGCGTATGAGCAGGGCAATGTTTCCGATGACGCTCGTCCTGTTTATGATTTTTTCAGGTTTGAGGAAGATTATAACGAAAAGCTGATGTGCAAGTATCAGCATTTTCTGCGTTTTTTGCCGCCGTCGGATAAGTATCGGGACGAGCTGCGTGAGCTGCTTGATTACAGACGCAGGATGAACGATGTTGACGGAATGCTTCACGATAAATCCATTCGCAGAATGAAAGCCAAGAACGCGGAAGACTATGGCGAAAGAGTGTATAATCAACGCGGTGGAGCGTATATGACAACGATGCCTGAGGTCATTGAAACAAGATTGGCACATATGCGTGATAATCTTGCCAAAAAGGATCGTGATTTTGCGTATAAGATATCAACGGACGCGTTGTCTATCGATTGGGATGGAGACAGACCGTCGTTGACCCGCAGCGTCAAGCATGCTTTTGACGAAGTAAAAGCTCTTGATATCCATCATCTTGCTTATGACTCTCCATATGATATCTACATAAGCAAAAGCAACGCAGATGTGTTCATAGAAGCAGCAAACAAACGTTACGAGCTGGCGCAGGCTGCAAGGCAGTATCTGATCGCATCAGGGCAGCAGAGTGAGTTGGACAACATAAACATGCGCGATATCCGACTCATGAAAAAGGTTGCAGATAACATGGGTGATAAACCTGAGATCAAAACACAGCGTGCAGATGAAGGATCTGTTGCTCGTGTTAAAACAACGAATCTGGGTATTCGTTTTGACATGAGTATCGCTGTAAGACAGAGTCTGCGCGAGATGCAGATGGAAGACGACGAAGAGCTTGCGGGTAAGCGCAGGTATTGACACAAGACGGGGGATGCGGCATTATGGTGTTAGTTATGGCGTTCATATTGACTTCGATAGTAACAGTGATATTGTTTCATCGTTGTTCGACATTGCGAATGTTTTTGGCTATGATGTTTACTGCGATCACCACTGTGTTGTTGATGGTCTGTTGTCTGGTCATGCTTGGCAGCTATGGTCAGGTATGTACAAATATCAAAGAAAAGCAGCTGCATGCCATATCTGAGTACGAGCATTCGGCTAAATCCGAGCAGGATTGGCAATGGCTCGTTGAACACATCGAAATGTATAATGACGAGATAACAGCTGTGATAGACAATGATGATATGTATCAGATGCTGGATGTTTTGTATTTTGCTGCCAAAAATAATGCGGGCATACAATATATTATATTGTCCGAAAACGGATATGCATTACGCGTACCCGATTCGTATGACATAATATCGCCCTATTATTCGGCTCGGTAACATCAATAAGGTAAGCGTCGGCGTGTATCCGACGCTTATTCTTTTTTGTATAGTTTTCATAGTTAACGTGCCGATTTATCGTCACAATTAAAAACATGCACAAAAAATTTTCGTGTCTATTGACCTATTGAAAATTTTATGTTAAAGTATGAATAAGACAGAGGAAAATTTTATCCGGAGAAAATTTTGCCTGTTCATTTGACAACATGTTTAACAAAACTAATAACATATTTTTTGACAAAGGAGATGTATCATCATGGCTGATTTTCGTAAAGAATCTGGTAATTCAACAGAAAAGGTTGAGCTGATCGCAGTTGTAAGACCCAAAAGTGTCGCATATAAGAAAGATGAACAAGGCAATCGTACGAGTGAAGTCAATGCTCATTACGTTGATGTTATGGTAAACAACTCGGCTCTGAAAAAGGCGGATATTCAGGCTGGTAAGGGTCAGGCACAGCCTGAGCTGTATAGCCAGAGAACTGAATACGCTGACGATAAAGGTGAGACCAAAACAGGTTACAATAACGGCATACGTCTGACACCCGGTCAGCTCGCAACGATTGAGGCTGCAGGCGGCAGCAAGACTCTTATCAAGGAAGATGGTACGCTGTACATTCCGTTTAAAGCGGACGTCATGCCGATATACGAAACTGTCAAGGGTGAGGACGGTAAGCCTAAGCCTCGTCTTGATAAAGACGGCAAGCCTATGGAGAAGGACGGTAAGCCGCTGTATGAACGTAAGATGGTAGGCTATATGCCTAACACCAAGACTGTCACAGAGACAGAGCTGGGTAATTTGACACAGAATCGTCTTGATAAGCATTATGCTAACACGACAGCTATCAACGAGATAGCTACTGCCAGAAAGAATGCAAAGATGGCTGAAGCAGCGTCTAAGGCTGCACCTGAA
The DNA here is from genome assembly GCA_045593225.1 of Oscillospiraceae bacterium. GTDB lineage: Bacteria > Bacillota > Clostridia > Oscillospirales > Ruminococcaceae > CAG-115. Next base: position 4,364 of record JAZNWG010000309.1, on the reverse strand, counting down.
GCAGAAGCTGGCGAGAAGCAGCTCGGCGAGTAATTCTTGCAATAACTATGAAAAGGGGTTGGGTCAATGTGGCTCGACCCCTTATGTTTTGTGGTGTTTCAAAAAAAGTGCATATTAGTATTATAAACATGTTGATATATCGGCATATTGCACTTGACAAATGACATTTTTGGTGCTATAATATAACCAAGAAATAATTATCGTATGATGATTATTTTGTGACAACTTGATTTGACATATCTTGTGACAGAAAGGAGAGGACAGCTATGGTTTCCAAGCTTTTGGCTACAGCCGCTCTTGCACCCATGCTCGAGGGCGAAGGAACAACGTTTGACATCATTGCGTTTCTGCAGAACCTCGCGGGTTATCTCAAGAATATCGGTCACTATCTTATGATCGTTGCCGGTGTAATTCTTGTTATTATCGCAGTTATTCAGATCGCAAAGGGCTTCGCAAGCGGCGGACGCGGCCAGGTCAACTGGGTAATGTCCATTGCGTGTCTGCTTGTCGGCGGTCTGCTCATCTTCGGTGGCTGGAATACAGCGACAATGGTTGCAAGTGTTGGTAGTGGCACTATTGACGAGATTGCTTCCGGTGAGTATGCTGGTGCTGTTGAAGTCGGTGCTGGCGGCAGTAATGCCGGTCAGACAGTACCAAACGGTAGCACCTGATACAATGGCGAATGCTGAAAAGGGGCGGTTTTTGCCGCCCCTTATGTTTTAAATATCAACGTGAGAGTTAATATATACGTTTAGTTTTAACAGAAAGAGAGAGTTTTTGTATTATGGCACTGAGTGGTACGATCAAAACGATATGGCGTAATCGACGTCATTTTAAGCTACACATCTTCGGTATAACTGTTTTGCTGGTGGTTTCTGTTTTTGTTATCAATTTGACGAGTATCAAAACGGCATATGATAACAGAGTGGAAACATATATGTCTGAAGCAGTGATGCACACATCATCTTTCCAGATGAGCCTGTCGGGTGTAAAGGGAACCGTTGATAACATTTTTGTTGATACAACGAAAACAAAATGTTTCATGCTTGCAAAGTTTGCTAATCCATCTGCGCTGACAATGGACGCGTTTAAATATCAGGCATTGTTGACTAACACTACGTCAGATGGTGTAGGCGCGGGCGCTCCCAAGGAAAAGATCGTTGGCGAGATATATATGTTCGGTACAACGGGTACGGTGGGTATATATCTTAAGTCAGATGTTCCGTTTGAGAACACGATGAAACGTCTGACGCTGCGAAGCTTCAGAACATATACGGCAAATACGACACCATATTTCCAAACGATGGCGTCCGATGCGCAGTATGACCAGTGTCACATTTATTTTAATCCCGGCGGAACAGCGTCACAAACAATGGACTTCCTCGAAACGCATGTACACGGTGTTGATTTCAATATGAGTGAGATACACAAGCAAGTTGATATTGCGGCTGACGAGATCGATATCAGAACAGATATTCTCACTTGTTATGATGATATGCGCAGTATAATCAGTCGTATCGGCGAATATCAGAACCGACTCAAGACTAATTATAATCTAATGATCCCGCCGCTTCCTGACTGTATTAACGGTGATTATTTTGATACAGCTGAGCGTTATAACGAGGTGGGCGAGGTTGTCGGAACATATACCAAGTTCATTCCTGCGACTATCGTTCCCGGCGGAACAGATTATGATTGGTACATCGGCAGTCTGATGAAAGGTTATTATAATCTTGTTCCTGATAGCACGCGTGTACCCGCACGTGAATACATTCTTGGTCTTACAACTGATCGTCAGACGAGAAAGCTGGAAGATATCAAGATCAAGACGTGGTATTATGCCGATGGCAGCGAAGTTATTCTTTCAGAAAGCATGCCAACAGCATATGAGACAGAAATGAAGTCGACAATGTCTAAATACGAAAGCTTGCTGCAGGAGTATGTGTCGCTCAAAAAGACTTATCAGACTGAATATCTGCGTGAATTGCTTGAACTTGAGCTTGGTGCTGAGACTGTTGGTCAGGCGTATACCGTCAGAAAAGACACCAATGCAGTTTTGACATATTGATACAGATAGGTGACGATACGTGAATAACAAACAAAAACGACAGTGGAAAATAATTCTCATTTGTGCGATCGTTATTCTTGTCATAGGAGCGATAGGCATCGGAATAGCTGTCATGAGAGGCTTCCTTGATACTTTGAACGGCAGCATATCCGAGCCGCCCGATACGCTCGATGTGATACAGACGACTTCGTCGTCTGTATCTGATACATCAGAGCCTGAAATAATTCATATAGGCACAAATGTTCCATTGATCGATCCTGATTTTTTGTTTAATGATACACATGCGACTATATCGCAGAGCAACAGTCTTCTCGCCAAGGTGCTCAATTATGATATGGACGCACTTACTGTGACATTTGACGGGTTCATTCTTAAACCCGGGATGTTTGTTCATGATATCATCGATGCAACAAACTGGTACACAAACAGGGAAGACGATGTGCTGCAGGCGAATGAGGCATGTTATGTTGTTTTATCCAATGACACGTGGACGAATGATGAGCTGCGTCTCAACGATGATGTTAATATCAGCAATGGTGAAGTGATCCTGTGGGTATACAATTATAATAGTATACCGACCAAGCTTCGTGATTGTGTGATATACAAATACAAGATAAATTATCGTGATGCATCGGCAATATACAAAGCTCAGCCTGTTTTGTCATACATGGGCGAATACATGTTGGGTTATCACGGTGTTTATCCGCAGAGTGACAAGACGGAAACGATGGGTGATAACAACGGTACGTTTATTCGTTATACCTACGGCACTGTTGACGAGTGTCAGGTGTTGCTCGACAAGGATAATTCAAACGGATTGTTTGCAATAACCGTGTCGTATAACGAATTTTACGGACCTGATTTTGAAAAGAGGTGAGACTACTTATGGCTGATGATTATGTGAAATTTGACAGCATGCTCACAGATGATGAACCCAATGAAGAAGAGCAGCATATACAGCAGCGTACGCGAAAGTCAAAAGGGAGTATGGCGAGCCGTATTTTCAACAAAGGTATAAATGCAGGGTCGAATATGGTCCATAACGCGGCGAATGCAGGAACAAAAGCTTTGGCAGGTGGCATGGCGGCTGTACAATCTGTTTCTGTCACTTCGCTCGCAGGTATTTTGAGTGTTATTGTCGGTATTACATCTGTCGGTGCGGGCAGTGAGGATTTTCCGATCCAGTATCGCGATGATGTTTCATATACGAATGAATATTCATGTCTTGATGAATATTCAGAAGCATATGTCGGCATGTTCGGAACATTGGATGAACAACCATTGCCGTCTTATAACAACAATATTCTGCTTCGATTGAAAGAAATAAATGAATGGTCAAAGACGTATGTGGCACAAAGCGTACCTGATGCGTTAGTATGTGATGAGCCTGATTGTGCTTATTATGGTCACACAGGCTGTTCGGATCCTGAACATTCTTTGAAGCAAGTTTCGGACGGCACGTATACATATGTTGCATCAGACGCAAGAATAGATCTTGCAAATGTGAAACGAATCCACAGTTTCTTCAGTGCTTACGGGCTTACTGATGTGCAAATAGCAGCCATTTGTGGTGTTATGACGATGGAAACACGTGTTGACTTTACGTCTATCGAGGGTTATAACATACAGGGCGACAGATACAATCTTGATCCATCAGTTGCGACGAGTGAATATGCGTGGAAAACATACGCGGAGGGCGTTGGTGATTCACCTATCGGCACACCTACGTGCATACATGAGCTCGCAGCCAATTCATACGGTGGTCCTGATAATGCGATCGACTATGGTGCATACGCAGAGGAGTATCCAAGCATCTGGAAGCTTGGTATAGGCATTATAGGTTTTACCGATGGACCAAGTTTTCAACTCAACACCTATCTTCGTAATTATGCTGATTATCTTAATGACCGTGTTGTTTTGATACAGCGTATGATAGAGGGCGCAAAGGGTTGGCGTGATGAATTGAGGCAAAATGCTGCGGACAGATATACAGAAGCATATGGTGCTATCGGGTCTTCTATCCGCGGAACACCTCAGAACTACATAGATCCGTCAACAGGTTATGAATATAAGGATAAGCTTGAGATTTACATTGAAAAAGGTAAAGATCTCGAAGAAAAGGTTGACGAGTACAATGCTATGTCTGAAGCATATATTGCTGCAGCAAAGGCGTTACAGGGTAGTTCGTGGCAACATCATTCTGTTACATGGACGCCCATGACCGACGTGTATGATCCAAGTGTATACAATATTAAATTCCAGGAGTATGGTCTTGATGAATTTAAAAAGTACGTAA
>JAZNWG010000308.1:0-1624 GCA_045593225.1 Oscillospiraceae bacterium | reverse complement strand
GAGGAACCTCAAAATGAGGTTTCTCAATCTGAGGTTCCTCAATCTGAGGTTCCTCAAAACGTGAAAGCGGAAATATTGCTGTAATCCTTCTGACTTGATTGATAAAATAATTTATTATTTTTTATTTATTTAATATATTATTTGATTGTGGCCGATTTTCCGTATCCGAAAAAACCGTATCCGAAATTTCCGTATCCGAAAAAGTGGGACACGGAGCGGTTGGCTTTGTAAAAAAACAATACAGCAAATTGCAGTTAATGCCGTGCTATCATAACCTCGGAGGAAATAAGGCTTATATTGCATAAGCGTGGAATAAATACGCACAATATCCTCGGGAGGAATGATATTATGTGTAATTCTGTAAAAAAACTGACAGCTTCGTTTATGGCGCTTGCCATGATGACATCAATTCTTTCCGGCTGCAACCGCGGCAGTGACAGCGGCTCGGATAACTCGGGCGGTACAAGCGGAAACGGCGAGACCGTAAAGCTTACTGTCTGGGGCTCGCAGGAGGATCAGGATATTCTGATGGAGATGTGCGAGGATTTCGCAAAGGCTCACACAGACAAGCATTATGCGTTCACGATGGGCGTTGTGTCAGAGGCTGACGCGGCAAACGAGGTGCTTAAGGACGTGTCTGCGGCGGCTGATGTGTTCGCGTTCTCGTCAGACCAGATAGGCAGCCTTGTTTCGGCAGGTGCGCTCTACCGTATCACAAAAAACCGCGAGGAGATCGAAAATGCCGCTACCGAAACAGCGATAAGAGCCGCTACCGTTGACGGCGAGCTGTACGGCTATCCCGCGGTGTCCGACACCTATTTCCTGTACTACGACAAGTCAAAGCTTTCCGAGGAGGACGTGAAGAGCCTTGACGATATCATGGCAAAGGATATCCCCGATGTAAAGACAAATTTCGCGATGAACCTCGATGACGGCTGGTATCAGGCAGGCTTTTTCCTCGGCGCGGGCTGCACGCTGTTCGGTGAGGACGGCACAGACCCGACACAGTGCGACTTCAACAGCGAGCGCGGACTTCTCGCAGGAGAGTATATCCTGAACCTCGCGAAAAGCCCGAAATTCGGCGCGGACTTTGACGACAGCATGGTGAAATCAGGCTTTGCAAACGGCACTCTTGCGGCGGCAATTTCGGGCACATGGAACTCGAAGGAGATAGAAAGCTCGCTTAAGGAAAACTACGGCACAGCAAAGCTTCCCGAATTCACGCTCTCAAACGGCGAAACAGTGCAGATGGGCAGCTTTGCAAACTTCAAGCTCATCGGCGTAAGCTCCGAAACTGACGCACCGCTTGACGCAATGCTGCTTGCGGAATGGCTCACAAGCGCGGATAACCAGAAATTAAGACTTGAAAAGCGCAGCTTCGCACCTACGAACAAGGAGCTTGCAGGCGACACCGACACGCTCTCCGAGATACCTGCTGTAAGAGCACTCACCGAGCAGCTTCAGCATGCGACGCTGCAGCCCTCTATCCCACAGATGGGCAGCTTCTGGAAGCCTGCCGAGGCATTCGGACAGGACGTCATCTCAGGCGCTGTGACAATGGATAACCTGCAGGAAAAGCTTGACAGGCTGGTGCAGTCCGCGCTGTCAAATATCTCAGAGGAAC
>JAZNWG010000307.1:0-3470 GCA_045593225.1 Oscillospiraceae bacterium | reverse complement strand
TTCTTCTTTTTTGCCACGATGTTCCCCCCCCCCCCCTTTTTTTTTTTCGTGGATTTGAACAGTCAATGTTGTCTGTCAAGTTGTCAGATACCTTTGAACACAAGGCATTGTTTCACATATATGGCCTATCTGATCCATGTCGATTTTTATGTCGATCGGCATTGCTTCAACAATTGCCGTCAAAGTTCGCGTATCGCGTAAAATCAAAGGGCTTATTATGTGAGTGTTCATCTCACAGTATTCAATAACAGACTCCATTTGTAGCTTTCGTGTTCGAGCTCTGATCAAGGCGTCAACGGCCTTTTCATCTATTATGATATCAGGAGTAACGGCATCTTTCGTAATGATGACGTAGCTGTTGGAATTGTTATATGACACCGAGTTGACTTTGTTTTCCGTAGAGCTGGATACAAGAACGTTGAAATGCTTGTTGTTAGAAATATTGATAGTCGGTGTAACAATGTTGATGTGCTTTAATTTGGCAGCAGGCTTGGTGTCGGGCGGATCTTCCTTGCCGAACTCAATATAGTAATCAGCTACATTGCTGCAGCCTTTTACTCCACATATTTCGTCGACAGCCGCGCATTCATCAATATGCGTACGGTCGAACTTATGTTTTGTGACGCAATGTCTGCATATTGTAGCCCATCTGCCGTGAATATCGTTCACGATGTCGTCGAATTCGACGCCATTGAATGTAAATGCTTTCTTTCCCATGTCAGTCACCTCAAACAAGATTCTGACACATGAACTCGTCGAAATCGTCAAATGTCTTGAGTTCTTCGATGAGTGGAATTCTCGCTGTCGAATTGATCTGCTTCAGAATTAACTGCCATATTTCGCGCAGCTTGGTGTCGTAGGAATATGTGTCGGGCGACAGCTTGTATATTAAGCAATATGTTGTCCACAGCGATAATATCTGGTATCGGGCGGGTACGTCCCATCCGCCAAGCGACGCTGCGTCTGTGCATAGCTCTTTTAGCATCTTGAAATCAAACTTTTTGTTAAACATGATGTCGTGTCCTCTTTTCATCAAGGTGTTGTTTTTTTTCTTCAGTAATGAATTGTGTCAGGTCGGCAAAGCCTGTGATGTTTACGTAAAGTCGACCATAACGATTTGTCGATCTTCCAACGCCGCTGCAAATATCTGTTCACTTTCGTCTGAACTGTATACATCATTGAGCCAGTCGTCAAGCTCGTGCGGTTTTACGCCAAATAATGTCTGAACACAATTGATCAGCCAGTCTTTAGGTACAATGAATATAAGTTCGTTCCAGTCCCTGTTTGTTTTGACTATATCAGCGCAATTAACGCAAAGACCTTTCATATCGACATGTTTGCCAAATTCGCAGTAACAGTTTTTGTGTATGAGGTCAATGATATCGTTTTTAGACCAATCACGATCGAATACCGTATTCGGGATTCGCGTTTTTATGTTTGCATGACTGAAAGGCTCCATTGTCAGGTGGATGATAACATAGTCGATATCAGAGTTGATATCGTTTACTACCCAGTGATCGTAAAAATATTTTTGCCCGTTGATTATAACATATAGGTTACCATACTCAGTTCGACCTGTTTCATAACCCATATCAGCAGCGCACATCAGCATGATGTCGGCAGGCGTGTAGTTTTTGTCATGTCGTACAGACAATGATAATATTCTTGTTCCTGTACTTTCTTTTCGAGGTTCATAAAACTGTATCATTGATCCTTGTTGTCCTTTCTATTACTGTTTTTTATCACCGCGCTGAGCAGTGGTCGTTTTGACCACTGCGGTCGCGAGTGTTAATAGATCATGCTTTCAGATTGGATATGCGTTCCTGAAGCACGTGTGCTTGACTGCTCAGCTCTTCACAAGAAGCGGCTGTTTCCTGTGCAGTTGCTGAATTCTGCTGAACAACTTCAGCGATATCTGCGATTCCGATTGCAACCTGTTTGATTGCCTCCGCCTGATGGATGTTCGCTGTCGATATCTCAGAAACAAGCGTATTTACCTGTTCAGATATGCTTCTGACAGCTGTTGTCTGTTCAGATACAGACATGAGAGTATCATTGCCGTGATTTATAGCAACGATGGTGTCGCTTATGAGGTCAGCTGTTTTCTTTGCTGCTTCTGCTGTTTTCTTAGCGAGGTCTCCGACTTCACCCGCAACTACCGCAAAGCCCTTTCCTGCCTCACCTGCTGTCGCAGCTTCAATAGAAGCGTTGAGTGCAAGGATGTTGGTCTGGAATGCGATGTCTTCGATCGTTGCGATGATTGACGAAATGTGATCGGATTTCTGCATGATATCATGCATTGCCGTAAGCATTTCGTTGACAGCCGCTGCCTGATCTGTGACATGGTCGATTGCTTCATTAGATAATGCAAGCATGTTTGTTGCGTTATCGGCAGACTGTCTCACGTCATCAGATATGTCAGACAGTGATGCATTGAGCTGGTCAATAGCTGTTGCCTGTCGTGTAGAACCTTCAGCAAGATTGGTTGCGCCGTCTGCGATCTGTACCGAGCCAGCGGTCACATCGTTGGTGGCAGCCGTTAATTCACTGATCGTGATACCCAGCATCTGTCTGATCTTTTCGAACGAATCTTTGATCTTACTGAAATCGCCGATGTACGGCATGCTGCTCGACTGTGAAAAGTCGCCGTTAGCCATTGCAGATGTGATGTGCTCAATATCATTCACATAGTTATGCATGTTGGTCACAGCATTATGGAGCGATTCCATGAGTGTTTCAGTTTCATCGTTAGTGCGATATGTCTCAACACGTGATGTGATATCGCCTGATGAAAGCAATTCAAGACGCTTCATTACGGATGTAACTGCGTTTGCGATCTTGCCTGATACCTTTAATGCAATGAATGAGCCGAGTGCTATGAGGAACAGACCTACGAAAACGCAAAGCAAGCAACCGAATGTTACGGTCGAAAGCGTCTCATCCAGATTGCCAAGCACTGCTATTGACCAACCATCTGTGTGTTCGATGGGCTCATAGTAAGCACACATTTTATGACCGAGATAGTCAAGGTTCATAAAACCTGATTCTGATGATATCATCTTGTTTGCAAGGTCGCTGAGCGCATTGTTGTCAGCAACGAGATTTTCAAGATTTGTAACCTTTGCGGTATCGTTTGACGCAATTATCGTTCCTGTTTTATCGAGAACGAACACAAGCGCGTCTTCGCCGAGAGTGTTGACTTCAAGTCCATTGGATAAAAGAGTTGCTTCGAGGCCGCCATACAATACTCTTCCATCAGCCATTGGTGTTCCGACCATCGTTGTGACTGTATTATCAGTCATTCTGATCACAGGTGATGATATGTATGTGTTTCCAAGCAAAGCCTGCTGGAAATAATCTCGTGCAGAGATATCTGTGTTGTTCAATGTCTTGCCGGACGCATGTGCCATTGAAAAATCGGTGAAATAAGTGCTGTGTGCCAGCTTTTCCAGCTCTTCTTTTAGGAGAGC
>JAZNWG010000306.1:0-6525 GCA_045593225.1 Oscillospiraceae bacterium | reverse complement strand
CACCGTTGAGAGCAACGGGGATACCCTTTTCAAAGGAGATGGTAACGTATGTAGGCTTGTCGGGAGCCATCTCGGGAGAAACACCGAGCTCAAGGAAGCCGGGCTTGTTATACTGGGGCTCGTTAGCGGGATCCTCGAGATCCAGTCCCTCATGAGAGAGGTGCCACAGGTTCATATCCTTGGAGTAGTTTGTTTCTCTTGTGATCTTTATCGGAACATTGTGAGCCTCTGCGTATTCGATCTCCTGATCTCTGGACTTGATATCCCAGATTCTCCAGGGAGCGATGATTGCGAGGTCGGGAGCAAGAGCCTTGATCGTCAGCTCAAAGCGAACCTGGTCGTTACCCTTACCTGTGCAGCCGTGGCAGATAGCGTCAGCGCCCTCAGCGCGAGCGATCTCAACAAGACGCTTAGCAATAGGGGGACGTGCAAAGGAAGTACCGAGCAGGTATCCTTCGTACTTAGCGCCGGCCTTAAGAGTAGGCCATACAAAGTCGTTTACGAACTCGTCCTGAATGTCCTCGATATAGAGCTTTGTAGCGCCTGTCTTCTTAGCACGCTCCTCAAGGCCCTCGATCTCAGCATCCTGACCAACGTTACCTGCAACGCAGATAACTTCGCAGCCCTCGTAGTTTTCGTGCAGCCAGGGAATGATGATAGAGGTATCAAGACCGCCGGAATATGCAAGGATTATCTTTTTAATTTCTTTTGCCATGATTTTGTATCTCCTTAATAAAAATATTTACAATAGTTATTATACTCCGATTTGTGAAAATGTCAAGCGAAAATATACGTTCACATGCATAATATACAACATTTTTTAGCTATTTTCTTGAAATTATGCATAAAACGCTTTACTGGAATAAATTTTTTGCCTCGGGATGAGTGCTCGCTATTTATATTGAGTGGCTTTAAATAAGCGATTTCTTGCTTTTGTGGTTTCTTTAACAAATATACAGTGTAATGAATAAAATTTTTTTCTTGTTTCGCATTGACATATACGATGTTCATTGGTATAATATAGTTGTGAACGAAGCGTAACGCTTAATACATTTAATTATGGAGGTATGTTTTATGAAGATGAACGAAAAGATCGAGATCATGCTGGGTCGTAAGAGAATGCGTAAGGTAGAGTTTGCTGAAAGCTGTGGTATTACGTACCGTGCATTTGCAAACTATATGAACGGCTCCCGTACTCCCAGAGGAGAGATACTTGACCGCATAGCTCACAACCTTGATCTTACTCCCGAATTTCTTCTTGATGACGACAAGGATATTGAGCTGACACTGGAGGAACGCTTCATCAAGCGCACTTGCAAGAGCGAGAAGGACAAGAATGCTGCTGTACAGTTCCTTGCAGAAACAAGAGGTCTGTTTGCCGGCAATGGCCTTTCGCCCGATGATAAGGAAGCGCTTTTTGCCTGCCTGCTTGAGATATATGAGGACAGCAGAAAATAAATGATATTGGATAGTATTATAGAAAAGGCCGAGGAAGTCAGAGCTGATTTTGCCGGCAGGAACATATATCAGACTGCCGAGAATTCGGGTGCGCGTGTATGGTTCAGACCGCTTGGTGGGCTTAAGGGCTTTTATGTGTTCGAGAACGGAAAACGTTATATAGTAGTAAATAACCAGCTTGACGAAATGACGCGACGTATCGTATGCGCTCATGAGTTCGGACATGATATGCTGCATCGCGAGCTTGCAACGGGCGGTATTCGCGAAAATACCATGTTCCTTGAGAACAATAAGACCGAGCGTGAGGCGAACCTTTTCGCGGCTGAGATACTTCTTACTGATAAGGCGGTGCTGTCCGAGCTTGAATACGTCAGCGATCCCGATACTGCCGCGTTTGAGTTGAATGTTCCCGTCGAGCTGTTGGAGTACAAGCTTGAGCTTCTCAATCACAAAGGCTATAATTTTAATTTCAGAGCGGTAAGAAACGATTTTCTTAAGTGAGGTAGGCTGTGACCGATTTTCGTAATATTACTCCTTGCGGCGGCAATTGCACAGGCTGCGACGATTACAAAAAGGGGGGGTGCGTAGGGTGTATCGGCAGGGGCGGAAAGTGCGTGAGTATGTGGGAAAATGGCTGCGCAATATATGATTGCTGTAAAAAGCACGAAGCTCTTTTCTGCGGTCTTTGCAGCGAATTCCCGTGCGAATGGCTGGAGGGCAAGATCGCTGAATGGGATAAAAATGGCATTACAAAGCTTCAGCTATTTGCAGAAGAGTACAGAAAGGGAAAATGATATGGACAAGCTTGATTACAAAAAAGAGTATAGGGATCTGTATCAGCCGACAACAAAGCCCTCTGTCATCGACGTTCCTGAGATGATATTTATTGCTGTTGACGGAAAGGGTGACCCTAATACTTGCGACGAGTACAAAGAAGCGTTAGAGCTGCTGTACGGATTATCGTTTGCGATAAAGATGTCGAAGATGAACGGCACTCAGCCCGAGGGGTATTTTGAATATGTCGTTCCTCCGCTTGAAGGTCTTTGGAGCGTTGAGGGAGAAGACTTTGACGGCACAAACATCACTGATAAAAGCAGATTTAAGTGGAGGTCTTTGATAAGACAGCCTGAGTTTGTAACGGAAGCTGTTCTTGAGGCTGCGAAAGCTGCTCTGAAAAAGAAAAAGCCGCACCTTGATGTAGGCAGGGCAAGGCTTATTAAGCTTGCCGAGGGGCTTTGCGTTCAGATAATGCACAGGGGGTGCTACGACAGTGAGCCTGCGAGCATTGAAAAAATGCGCAAATTCGCTGCGGAAAACGGATACCGCGAGGATTTCAACGGAAGATATCATCACGAGATATATCTGTCTGATCCGAGAAAATGCGCTCCTGAAAAGCTAAGAACAGTCATCAGACACCCTATCATTTTATCAGATCGAAAGGACTAAACACATGGACATAAAACAAACGCTCCGTATTCTTACTGAGCAAAACGGCGTTTCGGGAGATGAGCTTTCGGCTTCGCGTACAGCGCTGGAGCTTCTGAAAAAATATGCCCCCGACGCTGAAATTGATGCATTTGGTAATGCAACAGGTGTTATTCGTTGCGGCAAGCCCAATGCAAAAACATTGATGCTTGACGCACATATAGATCAGATCGGTATGATTGTTACCTATATTGATGACGGTGGCTTTATAAAGGTCGGAGCCTGTGGCGGTCTCGATATGCGTACAATGCTCGCTCAGAGTGTGACTGTGCATGGCAGCGAGCCTGTACAGGGTGTGGTATGCACTCTGCCGCCTCATGTTTCGTCTGATCACAGTAAGGTGCCCGAGATCGGGGAGATATCAATTGATGTAGGAATGAGCAAGGCGCAGGCGCAGCGCGTTATCTCGCTCGGTGACAGGGTCACTGTGAATTCGCGTTTTCGTGAGCTTTCCTGGCTCGTTTCCGCGCCCTCGATAGATGACAGGGCGGGTGTGTGCGTGATACTCTGCGCATTAGAGCTTCTGCAGCAGCGTGAACTTTGCTATGACCTTGCAATCTGCTTTTCTGCACAGGAGGAAACAGGTGAGCGCGGAGTTAAACAAGCAGCATTCCGTCTCGCTCCCGATGAGGCTATAGTTGTTGATGTTTCCTTTGGCAGAACTCCCGACAGCGCAGTTCAAGAAACAGCTGAAATGGGCAGTGGTGCGATGATAGGAGCATCAGCTGTGCTTGATAAAGGCATGACAGCAAAGCTGAAAAAGCTTGCCGAGGATAATAAGATACCTTATACCATTGAGGTCATGCCATCTTCCACAGGCACTAATGCAGACGCTATCTCCGTGTCGCGCAGCGGTGTGAAGTGCAGCACCGTATCTGTTCCTATAAGATATATGCACACTCCGATAGAGGCAGTAAATATAGCAGATATCGAGGCTGCTGCTAAGCTTATTTGTGAATACGCGGGAGGGGACAGCAATGCTTGACAGACTAAGAGAAATATGCTTGATCGACGGTGCTTCGGGAGACGAGGGCGCTGTCCGTGAATATATAATGAATAATATAATTGCCGATGATGTCAGTGTCGATAACCTCGGCAATATTATTGTGTTCAAAAAAGGCAAGAAAGCGTCTAAAAACAAGATAATGCTTGCTGCACACATGGACGAGGTCGGTTTTATGGTGACTGATATCACCGAGGACGGTTTTCTGCGCTTTGGAGCAGTAGGTGGTGTTGATCCTCGCGTAGTCCTCGGCAGGGGTGTGCGCTTCAGAAACGGCACCCTTGGCGTTGTTGGAACAAAAGCAACACATCAGCAGTCCTCTGACGAGCGAAAAAAGGCACCAGATTTCAGTGATATGTATATCGATATCGGCGCATTTGACCTTAAAACCGCCGAGAAGCTTGTTTCCCGTGGCGATACAGCTTGCTTTGACAGCGATTTCTCTGCATTCGGTGACGGGTTCATCAAAGGTAAGGCTATTGATGACCGTGCAGGTTGCCTCATTATGATGGATATGATAAACAGCGATCTTCCGTATGATATGTGGTTTGCTTTTACTGTGCAGGAGGAGGTAGGCACTCGCGGTGCAAAGGCTGCTTCGTTCAGCATACAGCCTGATATAGCGTTGGTTCTGGAAACTACCACAGCCTGTGATATAGCGGGTGTCGGTGGTGATAAGCGTGTTTGTCAGCTCGGAAAAGGCTGTGTTGTATCCTATATGGACAGAAGCACTATCTATGATAAGGAGCTTTACAAGCTTGCGTTTGATACGGCTGAGAAGCTAGGCTTGCCTGCACAGACCAAGACTGTGGTTGCAGGCGGAAACGACAGTGGCGCTATCCATGTAAGCCGCAGCGGCGTGCGTACCTGCGCATTGTCTGTGCCTTGTAGATATCTGCATTCTCCGTCCTGTGTTATAAAAGAAAGTGATTTTGAAGCAACGAAGGCTCTTGCCAACGCTATGGCTAATGCTTGTGCAGAATTATGATAAAGCAGATAAATAACGAGGCGGAGTTTTCTCAGCTCCTTGAAAAGGGTTTGGAGGCACAGAAGATACGCGCTCTATACCAAGCTTATGGCTTAGACTACCGATTCTGCCGTTTCTATCGACAGAGCGACAGCTACATTTCAGTTCTTGACCGCTCATTTGTGATCTGCGAGGGCGCTAATGCTGATTATGACGAGCTTTCTGACTTCCTGTGCATGCAGGGCTTCGCAGATGTGTTTTGCTCGGATATAGCAGGAAAAGCCCTTTCTGATAGGCTCGGCTGTGGCTTCAATCTTGTAAATCTTATGAAATTCTGTGGAAGCCCGCGATATACTGAATTTAATGACGCGCCCGAGCTTTCAGATGCCTACAAGATAATCTCCGATGGTTTCGATATTGAGTTTGAGCCGTGGTATCTTGATATGTCCCACCGTGTAAGACATGGGATTTCAAAGTGCTGCGTGCTTAACGGTAAGGCTGCTCTTGTTATACAGCACGATATCAACGGTGAGGCACTGCTGTCACAGGTGGCTTCATTAAAAGCACACAGGGGAGAGGGACTTGCGAAAAAACTGGTAACTTCGGTAGCATCGAGCCTTGCTCCAAGCGAGGTGTATGTTGTCTGCGAGGACACTTTGGTTAGATTTTATGAGAAGTGCGGGTTTGAAGTAGTGGGAAAGAAGTGTTTGATAGAGTAAAGTTATGGAAGAATTTGTTTTAATATATTGGTCAAAATAGATTTCTAAAAAATGGTAAATCAAAACATGTTATAGTAATAATTTTAATGAATAACGAAAAAAAGAATAATGAATAGTGAAAAATACAAATGCGTCTTGCTTTTACATTATTCACTATTCATTATCCACTCTTCACTATTAAAATTAAATCGCCCCTGTTAACCGCAGGGGCGATTTTGGTCGGAGTGACAGGGCTCGAACCTGCGGCATCGAAGTCCCAAACTTCGCGCGCTACCAACTGCGCCACACCCCGATTAACTATAATATTATACTATAAAGCAAATCATTTGTCAAGGAGTATAGATGTAAAATTTCAAAGAGGCGATTTTAACAAAAAAACTATGTACAAGATATTGACAATTTAGTGTTTTTGCTGTACAATAGTAGTAACTTGTAATTTGAAAGGAGATTATAATTATGGGTTTAATTAAAGCAGCACTTAATGCACTTTCCGGTACTTTAGAGGATCAGTATAAGGAATACATATACTGCGATGCGCTCGCAACAGACGTTCTTGCAGCACGTGGCTACAAGCGCGTTGGCAGCAAGGGTACCAACAAGGGTTCTGATAACATTATAACCGATGGTTCTGCTATCGCAGTAAACGAGGGCCAGTGTGCACTCGTTGTTGCTGATGGTAAGGTAGTAGAAGTAGCAGCAGAGGCTGGTGTATTCGAGTTCAAATCCGATGCTTCTCCCTCTATTTTCGCTGGTAACCTCGGTGATTCCATACTCAATACATTCAAGGATATCGGCGGTCGTATCGCTCGTGGCGGTGAGGCTGGTCGCGATCAGAGAGTTTACTACATCAATATCAAGGAGATCATGAGCAACCGTTTCGGAACGGTCAATCC
>JAZNWG010000305.1:0-2001 GCA_045593225.1 Oscillospiraceae bacterium | reverse complement strand
AGTAGCTGCTGTGGTAGTTTCAACAGGCTCTGATGTGGTTGCTGCGGTAGTCGCCGTTGTCGTATCCACAGGCTCTGCAGGTGTTTCAGCGGTGGTAGCCGATGTGGTGACCTCAGGCTCCTCGGTGGCGGTCGTAGCGTCTGTGGTGGTCTGAATCGTAGTCGCAGCGGTCGTGGTCGAAGCTGTGGTTGCTTCAGGCGTATCGGCAGCTCCGCAGCCTGTCAGCAGCATGCAGGCAATTGAAATAAATGCTATACTTTTCTTAAACATAAATTCCTCCAAAAAAGTTTAAAGAATCATAAGAACAGTATAGCATAAATTGTAAACGTTTTCAAGAGGCAAGGTGATTTTTTTGCAAAATACCCAAAAGCTGTCATATCCGTCCAAAAATAACCGTCGCTGCAAAAGCCGCCATATGATCAAAATCCGAATAGCCCTCATAAAGCGGCATCGGAAGCTCCATAGGCTCGCACAGGCCGCCGAGCGTATGGATAGCGCGGTTGAGCGACAGCGTTATGCTGTCCGAGGTCTTTGATGTGACCGAAACGGTGTTTCTGCCGCTTATGCCGCAGGTTATCACAGCGTTTCCGCGAAGCTTAGAAAGGTCGATATCGCTGTCCGCGTCAACTATCACAGCAAGCGCCGAAAATCCCTCGGGAAGATGCGCCCCCTCGCCTGCCACGACTACCGACTGCTGCGCAGACATCTCGGTAATGTGCTGCGTACGCACAACTTCACACCGAGGAAACACCTCACCCGACAACAGCCCCGAGATATCCACCTGTCCGACCGCAATAACAGTGTTCATAAGCCCTCCGAAAAAATAAGCCTTGTTATGTAACAAGGCTTATTTTAATCATTTCAGGCCGAAAAATCCGCTTAAATACCGGCGGAATATTTCTCCATTATCCTGATCGCGGTGCGTATTCCGTCAACTGCCGCGGACATTATTCCGCCTGCGTAGCCTGCGCCCTCGCCGCACGGGAAAAGATTGTCCGCGCACTCGGCAAAGCCTGCCTCAACTCGCGGTATCCTTACAGGAGAGCTGCTTCTCGTTTCGATAACTGTAAGTATGCTGTCGCTATCCGAAAAGCCCTTTATGCGCCGACCGAAATACTTTATGCCGCGTGACAGCATAGCGGACAGGTGCTGCGGAAACAGCTGCCGCAGGTCCGCACTCTCAACGCCCAGCGGATAGGTCGGAGTAACGCGTCCGAGAGTAAGCGCTCCGCCATTACCCACAAATTCCCTCGTCAGCATTGCAGGAGCCTTTCCCCCGCCCCTTCCGAGCTCGTAGGCATTCTGCTCCAGCCTGTGTATGAACTCTGCGCCTGCAAGCGGCTCCTTTCCGAAATCATCTGGAGTGACCGATACCAGCACCGCACTGTTTGCATTGTCACCTGCACGGTCGAAATAGCTCATGCCGTTTGTGACGATAGTGCCGTTTTCGCTGGCAGACGCCACGACATAACCGCCGGGGCACATGCAGAACGTGTAAACTCCGCGCTCGCCCTCGCGGTAGGAAAGCTGATACTCGGCAGGCGGCAGCGCAGGGTGTCCTGCGTATTTTCCGTAAAGCGCGGTATCTATATCAGCCTGCAGGTGCTCAATACGCGCACCTACCGAAAACGGCTTCGGTATCATGGTAACACCGTTTTTCAGAAGCATCGAGAACGTATCGTGCGCCGAATGACCCACTGCAAGCACCAGCGCGCCGCAGCGCTCCTCGCTGCCGTTTACGGTTATCTCCGAAATGCGTCCGTTTTGCAGCTTTATCTCCTCAAGCGGCGACAGGAAACGAACCTCACCGCCGTATTCGATTATCTTGTTACGCAGATTTTTCACCACCGCGCGGAGCTTGTCCGTGCCGATGTGCGGCTTTGCTTTCGTCAGTATCTCCTCGGGCGCACCGAACTCGCACAAGCGCTCCAGCACACGCGAGCACAGCGGGTCGCCTATGCGCGTTGTAAGCTTTCCGTCCGAGAATGTGCCTGCGCCGCC
>JAZNWG010000304.1:0-3543 GCA_045593225.1 Oscillospiraceae bacterium | reverse complement strand
TGCCACCAACTCGCACAGTTGTGCGGATAGAAGTGTTTTTTGTCCGAAGTGAATTCGGTCAAAAAAGTTATCAAAAACACCCGCTTCGCGGGCAAAAACATAGTTTTTCGACAGACTGAAGCTCCCTGACAAAGGGAGCTTTTTTACAAGAAAAGGTAATTTGCTATTGCAATAATATGATATATATGATAAAATAAGTAAAACAATCTTGGGAGGTGCTTTATGCTCTACAACAAATTTCAGGATAAGCAGCTTTCCGCGCTCGGAATGGGCTGTATGAGGTTTCCCTGCATCGACGGTAAGGACGACTGTATCGACGAGGCGAGAGTTGCGGAGATGTTCGACAACGCCATTAAAAACGGCATCAACTACTTCGACACAGCCTACGGCTACCACAGCGGACAGTCCGAGATAGTCACCGCGAAGCTTTTAAAGAAATATCCCCGCGACAGCTACTATATCGCGACAAAATTCCCCGGCTACGACACCAACAACATGGCGCACGTAGAGGAGATATTCGAGGAGCAGCTGAAAAAGTGCGAGCTGGACTATTTTGACTTCTACCTCTTCCACACAGTCTGCGATTACAACCTTGACGCGTACCTTGACCCGAAGTACGGCGTTTTCGACTACCTCATGGAGCAGAAGAAAAAGGGCAGGATAAAGCACCTCGGCTTCTCCACACATGGCGACTACGCGACAATGAAGCGCTTTCTTGAAGCCTACGGCAAGGATATGGAGTTCTGCCAGATACAGCTCAACTGGCTTGACTGGACCATGCAGTGCGCAAAGGAAAAGGTGGAGCTGCTGGACAGCTACAACGTTCCCGTGTGGGTAATGGAGCCTGTGCGCGGCGGTCAGCTTGCGAACCTCCCCGAGAACGAGGAGAAGATGCTGAAGGCGCTGCGCCCCGATGAGAGCATAGCCGCATGGTCGTTCAGATTTTTACAGACCCTGCCGCAGGTGGTGATGACCCTTTCGGGAATGTCAAACGACGAGCAGGTTAAGGACAACCTCAGAACGTTTTCCGAGCACAAGCCGCTGAACGCAGAGGAGACCGCCGCAGTCATGAAGATAGCGGACCGCATCATCTCCGAGAACAGGCTGCCCTGCACGTCCTGCCGCTACTGCACGTCCTATTGTCCGCAGGGGCTGGATATCCCGAAGCTTATTGATATGTACAACAGGCATTACCGCGTAGGCAGCGGCTACACCGCGCCGCCTGAAATAGCGGATATGGAGAGCGACAAGCTGCCCACCGCCTGCATAGGCTGCAAGGGCTGCGAGTCCGTCTGTCCGCAGGGCATCAAGATATCCGAGGCAATGGCTGATTTTGCAAAGCATATTTAAGGAGGCATATATGACTTCTGTTACAAATAAAAGACTTTCCGTTAAGGCGCAGACTGTCGGCGCGCTTGTTGCGATCGCGGCGGCTGTTGCGCTTCCGCAGCTTGTGCACCTTATCGGCGCGCATACAGGCTCGGGCAGCTCCCTCGGTGAGCTGCTGCTCCCCATGCACCTGCCCATTATCCTCGCAGGTCTGCTTTGCGGCCCTTATGCCGCAGGCATCGCAGGCGCGCTCAGCCCTATTCTCAGCTTCCTGCTGACAGGAATGCCTGCTTTGGATATGCTGCCGTTTATGGCTGTCGAGCTTTGCGCTTACGGCTTTTTCGCAGGCGTTCTGCGCAACAACAAAATGCCGACAGTGCTGAAGGTGCTTGCGGTGCAGCTTATAGGCAGAGCATTCAAGGCAGTGGCTCTGATGATAGGATTTTTCTGCTTCTCGCCCACCGTCAATCCTTTTGTTATCGTTACAAGCACCATGGCAGGCTGGGCAGGAATACTGATACAGCTCGGCATTATTCCGCTTGTTATGTTCCTTATCAAAAGAGCGGACAATGAGTGATATAGAAAGAGCGAGGGCTAAGCTTTCCGAGGGCGGCTATACCTGCGTCATGTGCAGGGGAGAGCAGACCCTCGTGAGCACTGACCGTGGCGTGAAGCCGCTGCTTTCGTGGCCCCTAGACGGCACAGGCGAGGGCTTTTCCGCCGCCGATAAGGTGGTCGGAAACGGCGCTGCGTTCCTGTACGTGCTGCTGAAGGTGCGCGAGGTGTACGCTGACGTCATGAGCGAGCCTGCGCTGGACACCCTCACAAGGCACGGGATAAAGGCGGAGTTCGGCACGCTTTGCGAGAATATCATCAACCGCAGGGGCGACGGTATCTGCCCGATAGAGCAGGCAGTCGGCGGAATTACAGACCCGAACGAGGCTCTCAAAGCTATCAGAGAGCGCCTGAAAACGCTGTAATTGTGCGACTATCTGTTATATATCGCTTAAACTCGACAAAAAGTATTAGAAAAGCCTCGGAAACGGGGCTTTTTCTGCTGTTTCAGCTGTACAGGCTTTAATACAGCAAAGCAGAAAATTTTTTTGAAAAACCTCTTGACATTTGAAAAACAGCGTGATATACTAATATTGCAAAAACAATGACGAAGACACATTCGTTATCTGCAATGCTTTCAGAGAGCCGTCGGTTGGTGTGAGACGGTAGCAACGGATATCGGACATCACTTCTGAGTTGGGGTGCTGAAATTCACAGTAAGCGCTCTCGTGAGGCTGCGTTAATGCATAGGGCTTATCCCCGAAAAAGGGCGAGTCTGAAGGTGGCGGACAGAATAAGGCTGCTCCGCAATTTGAGTGGTACCGCGGGTTTGATACTCGTCTCAAAGTCATCTTTGGGGCGGGTTTTTTGTTTTTTACGCGCCCATAAATGCGAAAGGAGAAAACCGACATGAACAACCAGAACACGACAGAGCAGAAGATACGCGAGGTCGCACAGCGAATCCGTACACTGCGCGAGGACATGGGCATTTCCGCTGAAACTATGGCGGCAAAGACAGGCTTTTCGGCTGAGGATTACAGAAAGATGGAGAACGGCGAGACCGACTTCAGCTTTACCTTTATCCACAAGTGCGCAAATATATTCGACGTTGATATCGCGGAGCTTATGGAGGGTGATACTCCCGAGCTTACAGGCTACACTGTGACAAGAAAGGGACAGGGCAAGCCTATCGTGCGCAGAGCAGGCTTTGAGTACAACCGCCTTGCTCACAAGTTCAAGGACAAGAGCGCAGAGGCTTTCCATGTTGTGATCCCCTATTCCGACGAGGCGCTGGGCGGCGCAAGACACCTTTCCAGCCACGCAGGTCAGGAAATGGATATCGTCATCAAGGGTACACTGCGCATGGTCATCGGCACACACGTTGAGACCCTGTACGAGGGCGACTGTATCTACTACGACAGCTCCATTCGCCATGACGAGATCGCGCTCGGCGGTGAGGACTGCGAGATATACGCATTCGTTATGGCTCCGCAGGACGGCGAGACCGACACCACCTATCACGAGCACGTGCGCAACTACACACACTCCAATTTCTACAAAGCAGGTATCTCGCACCCTGTTGCCGATGAGTTCGTGACCTGCGAGACAGACGAGAACGGTATGCTGTCTGCAGTGAACTTCCACAACGAGGAGCGCTTC
>JAZNWG010000303.1:0-1986 GCA_045593225.1 Oscillospiraceae bacterium | reverse complement strand
GCAAAGGGCGAGGAGATAACGGTTGCTTACATAGGCGGCTCTATCACAGAGGGCTATCATGATAACCTCACTCTTGCAGAGGATGAGAAGTGGGCAAAGATGACCAACAACTGGCTGTCCGAGCAGTACCCTGACGCAACCTTCAACTATGTCAATGCAGGTCTCAGTGGTACTCCCTCGATTCTCGGAAATCTGCGCCTTGAGCGTGATGTGCTCGCAAGTGAGCCCGACATCGTGTTTGTTGAGTTCGCAGTAAATGATGGTAACGCAACAGCCTATCATAATGCATACGAGTCCATGGTGCGCACACTGCTGACACAGGACAAGGATATCGCGGTAGTTCTGCTGTTAACTCCATAAGAGAGCGGCCACACCTGCCAGGAATACATGACAAAGATCGGTGAGAATTATAACCTGCCGATGATAAGCCTGCCGAACTCTCTCTGGGTAGAGATGCAGGAGGGCAGAATGACATGGGACGACTACTCGGGCGATCAGTCGCACCCCCATGTTGAGGGTAGCAAGTATATCCGCGACTACATAATCTATTATTTTGAGCAGGTGATAGACGGTGCCGCAGCAGGTGAGGTGGACAAGACTCTCCCTGAACCTGTTTACAGCGGTGATTACATGAACATGAGCTTTCTTGAAAGCACAAATCTTGATGTAGAGATCGAGGGCTTCGTTGAGTACGACACACACCACTGGTTCAATGACGGCTGGTTCTACAAGGGCTCTGACGGCGCAAAGATGAGCTTTGAGGTCAACTGCAAGAAGCTTGCTATGGTATTCAAGGCCAACAACAGCCAGGTCTACGGCGACGCTCAGATATACATTGACGGTGAGCTGTCCACTACCGTTTCCTCCAACATGGAGAGCGGTTGGAACAACCCCGAGCAGACCTACATCATCAACAATGACGAGTCCGCGGCTCACACTGTTGAGATAGTTGTTGAGGGCGGAACACCCTGCTGCTTCTATGTGCTTGGATTTGGATATTGCGAATAATTTATGAGCATAAAGATACCCGCACTTCAAAAAGTGCGGGTAATTTTTTTAACTGTCGTAATGAACGTACAGACTATTGCCCGAGCTGTCAACATTGAAAATGAGCTCATCTCCGTCTAATTTAAACGGAATACTGCTTCTGCCGCCTGATGAGGGGTTACTGTAGTTTAGCTTGATCTGATTGCCTTGTATGGTGTATGTGCCTGCTTCGTTTGATAATGTGATACCATTTATGGAATTTACCCAACTGAACATATCGTCTTTAAAAAGATACATTGTATACGAAGCTGTGGTTCCGCTTTCGGTGTAGTAGAACCAATAGCCCTGGAGCTTTTCCTTTACTACCTCGGGGTCGGGTGAACATGCGCAAAGCGAAAAACACATGATCAGTATCAAAATCAGCGATAATACTTTTTTCATAAACATCACCTTCTATTATTCGCGTACAAATACGACACTTCCGCTAGAATCCGAGAGGAGCAGAGAGCCATTTGAAACGATCTCGCCTGTAGTTTCATATTCGCCTTCGATATATATCTTTTCATTCTCGATAGTGTAATTCACAGGGGAGCCTTTAAGACTGTCGATCTCTTCGCCTGCCAGTGAAAAGCCTGTGATACAAGTGCCATCTTCGTTGAATATGTAGTACCACTGAACACTACTGTCTACTGTGTCTTCAGAGTACCATGTGCCGAGCAGTTTTTCTTGAAGCACCTTGTTCGGGTCTTCTGCACACGCGCAAAGCGAGAAGCACATTATTAAGATAATAAGCAAGGATATAAGTTTTTTCATTATAAATACCTCTTTCTTTTTATATTGTGATCTTATGGATTACCAGTTTCTGTCCTTATAAGGAGTATCCTCAACACCATTTGCGTTGAGCTTTGCAACCATTCGGTCAAGCTTACCCTTCCACAGCTTCTTGAACCAGTTCGTGCTTCCGAACCATTTTACGAGCGTGGGGCTGATTGCATAGTA
>JAZNWG010000302.1:0-3280 GCA_045593225.1 Oscillospiraceae bacterium | reverse complement strand
GGCGGGATGAAGCCGTACTCCTCGTCGATAAGTCGCAGTAGTGCCTCTGTGGTGGTGAACCTCTGCTGCTCTACTGAGTATATCGGCTGGTAGTACACCTGGAATTTACGGTTTGTGAGCGCTCTGTCTATAACTGCGTCGATGTTGCTCATCAGGTCAAAGCGCTGCTTCTGGAACAGCTCGCTTGCGCGAAGCACCGTACCTGTTGTTTTTGAATGCTCATGGAAGCTTGCGCCGAAGGACGACAGCGACTTCAGGTCAGCGATATCATCGGGGCATTCAACTATGCAGACATAGGCGATTATGCTGAGTGCAAGTCCGTTCATCATTATCGTGCGCTTGAAAGCACCGTTTATCTTCTCTGCGAACTCCTCTGCCTTCTGTCGGTTGTCACCCTCCAGTATCACGCGGAAGCGTCCGCTGTCGAGGAAGTGGATGTCACCGCGACATTTAAGCTCCTTGTCTATTTTGATCAGCCTGTTTGCTGTGCGCACGAGCAGGGTCTTGAGCGAGTCAAAGCCTATCATCGACTGTATCGAGCCGAAGTTGCCGACGTTCAGCATTATGATGGTGAATTCTTTATCGTTATTGAAGTTGCGCTTTATTCCGTGGGTATATGCGCTGAAATTTCCGAGGCCTGTTATGGGGTCGATATGGTCCTCGGGGCGCTGTGTGGTCATGCTTATGAACAGCAGTGACAGCGAGCAGGCGAAAAGCTCAATAGAAATGGTGGGATTAAGGAACTGAATGATGACAGCGCCGAGATTGAGCGGTACTATCGCGATGATAGACGCGATACGCGATACCTTCAGCACCTTTTTGAACTTGAACAGATATCCTACGCCGAGCGCCATGTAGTACACAGCGGTGACGTACAGCAGGAAGAACAGCATCTCGTGCTGATATACGCCGTTTGTTATCGAGAATACAGGGAAGCCGAAAAGGTGGTTGAGCGTAAGCGCTCCTACGATGAAGCTTATCGGAACGAAGAACGCAAGCTTCTGGACCATACTTGACCTGAACTTGTGCCAGGAGTCTGTAAGGCTTATTACATATGTAACATAAGCGGGCGTAGTCAGGTTTCTGAATACCAGATATCCGAGGTGCATGACGTACAGGAGATCGGGATCAACGCCTTGCATATTATCCATGTGCACCGACAGTATGTCGAATATCGTGGATATCAGCATTGTTATCAGCGTAAGCAGATAGCACCTGTTGGAGTTGCCCTTGGTCATCTTTCTGATGAACATGGAGAACAGCAGTATCACGAGCAGTATTAAAGCCGCGTAATCGAATGTCGCAAGCTTGAGTATCGATGGATTGTCCAGAGTATCAACGAATGTGATCTCCTTTATATACTCGCTCATATATTTATCCCTCCGTTTTTTAGTCAGGGTATTATTTTTAAATCTAATTCTACATAATATAGTATATCATAAACGTTAATAGTTTGTCAACAAAAACAAATGAATATGCCACATTTTGTTGAATATCACATTTTTTTCGCTTCGATAAAGATGTTTATTGACAACGACTCCCATTATTTTTTGAAAAGCCCTTGACAATTCGGGGAAAAAGTGTTAAAGTATTATTTAGCACTCAGCGACAAAGAGTGCTAAAACTCAGATAAAAATAAATTCACATAATCATCAAGGAGGAACTGAACAATGACTATCAGACCATTAGCAGACCGCGTTGTTATCAAGTCCGTAGAGGCTGAGGAAACAACAAAGAGCGGCATTATCCTCACCGCAAAGGCACAGGAGAAGCCCTCTATCGCAGAGGTAGTTGCGGTAGGCCCCGGCGGAAACGTTGACGGCAAGGAGATCGTTATGAACGTCAAGGTGGGCGACAAGGTGCTTATCAGCAAGTACGCAGGCACAGAGGTAAAGGTCGACGGCGTGGAGTATTCCATCGTGCGCCAGAACGACATTCTCGCAGTCGTTGAATAATTTTCGATAACGCGCCGTAGGCGCACCAAAATTATTCACTATTCACTTTTCGTTATTCACTATTCATTTTTGTTCTAAGGAGGACAACTCACATGGCTAAGGATATAATTTACGGCGAGGAAGCTCGCAAGGCACTGCAGGCAGGTATCGACAAGCTTGCTGATACAGTAAAGATCACTATCGGCCCCAAGGGCAGAAACGTAGTTCTTTCCAAGAAGTACGGCGCTCCGCTCATCACAAACGACGGTGTTACTATCGCTAAGGAGATCGAGCTTGAGGACGCATTCGAGAACATGGGCGCTTCTCTTGTAAAGGAAGTTGCTACAAAGACAAACGACGCAGCAGGCGACGGCACGACTACCGCTACACTGCTTGCACAGGCACTCGTTCGCGAGGGCATGAAGAACATCGCTGCAGGCGCAAACCCCATGATCGTCAAGAAGGGTATGCAGAAGGCAGTTGACGCTGCTGTTGCAGAGATCAAGAAGAACTCTCAGGCTATCAACGGCAGCGAGGACATTGCAAGAGTTGCGACCGTTTCCGCAGGTGACGAGTCCGTTGGTACTCTCATTGCAGAGGCTATGGAGAAGGTAACAGCTGACGGCGTTATCACTCTCGAGGAGAGCAAGACCGCCGACACATACAGCGAGGTAGTTGAGGGCATGCAGTTCGACCGCGGCTACATCTCTCCCTACATGGTAACAGACACCGACAAGATGGAGGCTGTTATCGACGATGCATTCATTCTCATCACAGACAAGAAGATCTCTTCCATTCAGGATATACTCCCCCTGCTCGAGCAGATCGTTCAGGCAGGCAAGAAGCTCGTTATCATCGCAGAGGACGTTGAGGGTGACGCGCTCACAAACATCATTCTGAACAAGCTGCGCGGCGTATTTGTATGCGTTGCTGTAAAGGCTCCCGGCTTTGGTGACAGACGCAAGGAGATGCTGAAGGATATCGCTATCCTGACAGGCGGCGAGGTCATCACAGAGGAGCTCGGCCTGGACATCAAGGAAACACAGATGTACCAGCTCGGCCGTGCTAAGCAGGTAAAGGTAACTAAGGAGAACACAATCATCGTTGACGGCTGCGGCGAGACAGACGCTATCAAGGCTCGTGTAAACGAGATCAAGACAGCTATCGAGACCACCTCCTCCGAGTTTGACAAGGAGAAGCTGCAGGAGCGTCTTGCAAAGCTCTCCGGCGGCGTTGGCGTTATCAAGGTAGGCGCTGCTACTGAGGTTGAGATGAAGGAGAAGAAGCTGCGCATCGAGGACGCTCTCGCTGCTACAAAGGCAGCTGTTGAGGAGGGTATCGTTGCA
>JAZNWG010000301.1:0-1976 GCA_045593225.1 Oscillospiraceae bacterium | reverse complement strand
TACCGTAATCGCCCTTTTCGGGGAGTATATCATCAGTATACAGACATGTAGTGGCTCGCTTTTTACCTCGGAGCACAAGCTTTAGCAGTCTGTTCGATTCACCCTCGTTTCGTCCTAAACGGAATATCTGGATATAGTCCGTATCCTCGGAAAGTCCTTTGGCTTCAAGAAAGCCCTGCCAGAAGCTTTCCACCAGCTTATCCATATATTCCTCATGCATATCGGGGCGCTTTTCTTCCGTTACTCGAAGCGCCGCCTTTCGCTGCCACTCGGCTATCACCTCGTGATTTCCCAGTGTAAGCTCAACAGGCACCTCTCTGCCCATCCACTCACGCGGCATGGTGTACTGCGGATATTCAAGCAGGCCGCTGAAATGGCTCTCGATACTGTAAGCATCCTCGTTAGGAAGCACGCCCTTTTGTAAGCGTGCAACCGCGTCCGCAACTATCAGCGCGGGAAGCTCGCCGCCTGTCAGCACATAATCACCGACAGAAAGCTCCTCACACTGAAGCTCGTCCAGCACTCGCTGGTCTACGCCCTCATAATGACCGCAGAGGAGTATCAGACCGTCCTCCGCAGCAAGCTCCTTGACCTTTTCCTGTGTCAGCGTTTCGCCCTGCGGCGACATGTAGATTATGCGAGGCTTTTTTGCGTGCTTTGCCAGGATATCCATGATGCAGTCATAGATAGGCTGAGCCTGCATTACCATGCCCGTACCGCCGCCGTATGGAGTATCATCAACGCGGTGGTGCTTGTTTGTTGAATAGTCCCTGATATTGTGGGAATATATCTCGATATGCCCGTTTTTTATCGCCCTGCCGATTATGCTCTCATGCAGAACGCTGTCGCACATATCGGGAAACAGCGTTGCGATATCGATCCTCATTCCGTGTCGTCCTCAATGTCGTCGAACAGCCCGGGGAGCGGTCTTATCAACATTTCGCCATTCTCGATATCGGTCTTGATAACGACCTCGTCGATACAGGGGAACATCAGCTCACCGCCGTCCTTTTTTATGGAGTACACATCGCTTGCGCCGTTCTGATAAACATCGGTTATCTTGCCATATACAACGCCTGTATCAACGTCCTTTACAGTCAGTCCGATGATATCCTGAATGAAATACAGACCCTCTTCAAGCTCCGCGTCGTCCCTGTCCATGTACAGTAACTTTCCGATAACAGGCTGCGCCTGCTCAATGGTGTCGATACCCTCTATCTTCATCACAACGATATTCTTGTGAGGATACGCGCGTGTAACATGCACCTCGGTCTTGCCCCTGTCGAAGTACAGCGTATCAAAATCGCACAGCACCTCGGCGCTGTCGCAGTAATACTGCGCTCTCACCTCGCCGCGTATGCCCTGTGTGGCAACTATCTTGCCTATTTCAAGAAATTGTTTTTTCATGTTGACCTCTTGTATTTGTATGGTAGATAAATTGGGATCTATATGAACTTGATTTTTAGGAATTTCCTAACTCTTTTTTATTCGCCACTATCAATGTATCAACAATATCATAAAAGCAACCCGCGGAATTACATACTGAAATGACGAAAAATATCAGTTCAACTTTAGCACAAAACGCAAAAATTATATCAAGGGTTAACGTCAATAAAACGAGCGGTGCTAAATAAATAATAACCATCTGCCACTTTTTGAATTCTGCCTGTGCTACCGTTCCAAATGTAGGTAACCCCATCGGACCTTTCATAATTTTGATCTTTACGCTGCCTTTACAAAACATCTTCATAAATACAAAATGCAGTAATTCATGTATCGGAAAAGCAAAGCACAAAGCTATGATTAAAATCAGAATTCTTTGCCATATTTGATAATCAGAATTAACCTTGGAATTAAACAAAACAATATGAACAACACATGAAAGCATTAACCATATTATCATTGCAAATGGATTTGTTTTGATTTTATTGAGCATAACCCACTCCTATAAAATTCGAATTTATCTTACAAATTCA
>JAZNWG010000300.1:0-2074 GCA_045593225.1 Oscillospiraceae bacterium | reverse complement strand
TGGTGGACAACTCCTTGGCTCACAGAACGACATGGCTACGATCCGACTTATGAACAAGCGATTTATAGTATTCCAGTGCAGGAAAGCTCCTCTCGGTTCGTGAAAGGAAATAGCTCTCCGTAACCCTTGACAGCACCACCGCACTGTCGCCCCCGATATTGAAGCGAAAAGCCTTATCAAGCGGCGCGTACAGGATATTGCGCATCGCTGCGAGAGTTTCAGGCGGCAGCACGAAGTACCTTCCGCCGTATTCCCTGTCAAAGCAGTCTCCGCAGAATATCTCTCCCCTGCTCGGCAGGAAGAACATCTCCCGATGCTCATAGCAACCGCAATTGCAGCAGGCTCTGAGGTCAGGACGATAGCCGAGCATAGCGGAATATCTGAACTCGAATGCGCTGCGCACAGTTTCAAGGCTTTGTGCCTTATTTGCCTCAAACAAGGCTATTGCGAAAAAGCGCACGATACTGTCCTGATTCTGCTCCTCGGGGGTGCAGAATCGTACCGCCTGCGCAAAATATGACGCAAGCGCAAGCTTTTCAATGTCGCTGCCTATCTCATGGAAGCTGTATATCGGTTTCGCGCTGTTTACGGTATAACGCAGCTTTGATTTATTGAGGCAGAATTTCGAGTAAGCAAAGATAGAAGCCGAGCTTAAAAGCGGGCTGTTTATCTTCTTAGCGCCGTGTGCGGTGGCCTCGATGATGCCCTGCTCATCGGTGAGTATGTCGATAAAGCAGCTGTTGTCGCCTATCTCGCGCCGTCCGACAACTATGCCGTCGTATGTGAAGAGCATATCTGTCCCTCCAATCGATTTAACTCACTCATTCGGAAGTGCCTTTAGCATATTGATTGTCCTATAAATCTCGCCGCAAGCAGGACATTTCCAGTCGCAATCACTCTTTTTGGCTTTTTTGTGCAGATGCACAAGCTCTGCACCGCCGCATTTTGGACATACAGTAGGTTGTGAAGTCCACAGCCTTTTCAATAATTTTACTTCTTCGTCACGGTTATTTGTATACATATTTTTTCTTAGCAAAACGCTTTCTGTCTAATATCACTCGTCAGCAAGCCCCATATCATTGATAAATCTCTCTCGGTTGCGCCAGTCCTCCTTAACCTTTACAAAGCACTGGAGATTTACCTTTGCCTGCAAAAGCTCTTCCATGTCCTTGCGCGCAAGCGAGCCGATAGTCTTGAGCTTCTCGCCGCCCTTGCCGATTATCATACCCTTGTGGGAGTCCTTTTCGCAGATGATAACAACGCCGATATCGATAAGCTCCATGCCGTTCTTTTCGCGCGTCTTGAAGCTCTCGATATCCACCGCAACGCCATGCGGAATCTCCTCCTGCATGGTCCAGAGCACCTTTTCGCGCACTATCTCGGCGCACATAAAGCGCTCTGTACGGTCTGTCGCGATATCGTCGGGGAAGAAATGCTCGCCCTCTACCGCGTACTTTTCCAGTATCGGCATTATCTTGTCGGTGTTTACGCGATTTTTAACGCTTATAGGAATTATCTCAGCGAAATCATAAAGCTCGCTGTACTGCTGGATAATTCCCAGCACCTCGCTCTTGGATTTCAGCAGGTCTATCTTGTTGAGAAGCAGGATTACCTCAGTGCCGTGAGCCGCAAAGCTTCTGATAAGGTCCTGCTCGATAGCAGAGAGCTTCTTGGTTACGTCCACCATAAGGATAGCACAGTCAACGTCGTCAACGCTTGTGCGTATAGACTTTACCATGTGCTCGGAAAGCTTGGTCTTGGGCTTGTGCATACCGGGGGTGTCGATAAAGACATACTGGATATCGCCCTCGGTCAGCACGCCGTTTATGCGGTTTCTTGTAGTCTGCGGCTTTTCGCTGACAATGGATACCTTTTCGCCGACAAGAAGATTTGTGAGCGAGGATTTACCTGCGTTAGCCCTGCCTGTGATTGCTATAAATGCGTTTTTTGTCATGTTTACCTCTTATATTCAACACGAATTTCTTCATATACTATCTTACTATCCTCGGAAAACTCACATCCGAGCTGCTCTGCGTTTCTGCTATAAACTTCCCTGTGAAGTCGGAGGCCAAGC
>JAZNWG010000299.1:0-10893 GCA_045593225.1 Oscillospiraceae bacterium | reverse complement strand
GCTATGCAAATTCATTGCATAGCGGAGCTTTTATTTACATTGTAGATTTTCTAATCAGCATCTGGAAATCAAGTATTATATCCATAGATGTATCGCCTTCTACGGTGCGCATGAGTGCACATGCGGCAGCTGCGCCCAGTTCTCTTGCGTCAAAGATGAGAGATGTGACAGATGGAATGTAATTATCGAGATATATGCTGTCATAAAAAGAAGCAACTCTTATATCGTCGGGAATGCTCAAGGAGAGATTATTAAGCTCGGCTAACAGTTTCATACATATCATATCATCTCCGCAGATTATACATCTGGGCTTATATTTCAATATTGCTGAAACAGCTTTGCTGAACTGTAGTGAGCTTTCTATTCCTGTATAAACCATATTTGATGCAGGTTTTGTACCGTTAAAGGTAAATGCGCTTGCAAACCCATCGTATCTGCTCTTGTTAACCGTATGAGTCATATTGCCCATAAGCAGACCTACCTTTTCGGGAGGATTGGACATAAGCAGATAAGAGGTAAGCTCGCGGCAGCCATCCTTGTGATTGCTGTCAACAGTTACCGCACCTTCCATCATACTTCTTCCCACAACTATAAAAGGCATTCCATTTTCGCGGAGTAGTTTTTCCATGCTATTGTCAGCAAGTGGGCGTGTGATTATTACGCCATCAACCTTCTTGTTTTCAACAACGCGAATAAGTTGAGAGAGGTCATTCTTTTCAGTTCCGATAATTACTGCGTCATAGTTTTTTTCCGCACATTCCCTTACTATACCTGTAATACAGGTCTGGAAGAAAGGAGCTTCAGCATCGCTCTGGTCCATTGGAAGGACAACTCCGATATTGTATGTGCGGCTCTCGGAAAGGCTCTTGGCGATAATATTTGGTCGGTAGTTAAGCTCTTTGATACATTCAAGCACACGCTCACGTGTTTCGGAGCTTATTCTCCCTTTACCAGATATTGCGCGGGAGACGGTAGACTTGGATAATCCAAGTGCTGCCGCTACATCTTCAAGCTGAGTTTTTTTAATCTGCGGTGCAGGAGTGGAAATTTTCATAATCAGTTTTTCTTTTTCTTTCTTTTCTTATTTTGTGATTCTTCATCTGTTGTCTGAACAGTCTTTTTCGGAACAGGCACGGCATTTTCAACTGCAAGATTTCTGCCGTCTTCCATATCAAAAAGATTTATTGTACGTTCTCTGAGTATAAAGGAAATAGAAGTACGCTTCAGGAGTTCAACCTGTTCTTCGTCTGTCATATCGGCTATCTGAACACGAAGAATTATTTTTTTGCCGTTGCTGCATTCAGCATGAATGTGAATTTCACTACCCATCATTTCTGTAACTTTGATATTGGCGCGGATAGAATCAGGAGTGCCGTCTGCACAGATGATGAGGTTTTCAGGACGTACAGCAAGAGATACCTTTGCGGGGATATTATTTTTCTTTAAAAGTGCATCGTTGATAAATTCAGGTACAGATATTTCAGCATTTTCAACTATTGCCGTATATTTGCCATCTTTCTTTTTAAGTTCTGCGTCAAAGAAATTCATCTGTGGAGTTTCGATAAAATCGGCAACGAAAATATTGGCAGGGTGGTTGAATAATTCCTGAGGAGTGCCCACTTGCATTACATAACCATCCTTCATGATTACAATACGGTCGCCTAAGGTCATAGCCTCAGTCTGATCGTGAGTTACATAAACAAATGTGGTCTGAATTTTTTCACGGAGCATGATAATTTCTGCTCTCATCTGGTTACGAAGCTTTGCATCAAGGTTTGAAAGAGGTTCATCCATAAGGAAAACCTTGGGCACTCGCACAATAGCTCTGCCTATTGCAACACGCTGACGCTGACCGCCTGAAAGCTGCTTGGGTTTACGTCCGAGAAGCTCGGTGATGCCTAAAATTTCAGCTGCACGACATACTTTTTCATGGACTTCTTCATTGGGAACTCTTCTTAATCTGAGACCGAATGCAATATTTTCATATACACTCATGTGAGGATAAAGTGCATAGTTCTGGAAAACCATAGCAATATCTCTGTCCTTGGGTTCCATGTCGTTTACAACATTTTCGCCGATTGTAATTTCGCCATCGGAAATGTCCTCAAGTCCTGCAATCATTCTGAGAGTTGTTGACTTGCCGCAGCCTGACGGACCTACCAGTACAATAAATTCCTTATCCTTTATTTCAAGATTAAAGTCATGAACAGCGACAAAACCGTTGTCGTACTGCTTCTTGACATTTTTTAAGGTTACTTCAGCCATAATAAAATCTTCCTTTCCGAATTTTAGCCCTTAACGGCACCGCCTGTAACACCTTCAACATAGTATTTCTGCAGCGCCATGAAAAGCGCTGTTACAGGAACAGATACAAATAATCCGCCAGCACAGAATATTGTAAAATAACTGTTGATATGCTCCTTGTCCAACCATTTGTAAAGACCGACTGCAACGTTATATGCTTCCTCGTGACCGAAGGAAATGAGGGAAGCGTACATGAAATCTCCCCAGGGAGCGATAAATGCCATCATAATTGTATAGATAATGATAGGCTTAGCCATAGGCATAATGATTCTGAAAAATACACGACTTCTTGACGTGCCGTCAATTCTTGCCGCTTCATCAAGGGATTTCGGAATTGTATCAAAGAATCCCTTTGCAATGTAATAACCCATACCTGAACTTGCGGCATAGATAAGAATAAGTCCAGGAACGGAGTTTTCGCTTGTGAGACCAAAAAGTTTCAGGATAAAGTATGTGGCAATCATGGATAAGAATCCGGGGAACATTCCAAGTACCAGCATAACATTCATAAGAAGCTTTCTGCCTTTGAAACGCATTCTTGAAAGCGCGTAAGCTACGCATAATACGATAACTGTCTGAAGCACAGCGTTTGCGAGTGCGATTATAAGAGTATTCAGATACCATTTGAGAAAGTTCGTTTTGGTGAGCAGAACCTCAAAGTTTCTTAACGACCATTCCTTAGGGATTATGTAGGTTACCATTGAGGTAGACTCTCCGCGGAATGCCTGAAAAATCAGATAAACGAAGGGAACAAGCCATATAACGCACAGAGCAATCAGAAATATATAAATAAGTGTGCGTATGAGGCGTTCCTTTCCCGATTTACTTGTATATTTACTCATTACTGGAAATCCTCCTCATTCTTCATTGCGGGAGACAGGTTGTAAACAATAAGCGAAATTACGGCAACCACTACGAATACAAGGATACCCACGACCGCCGCCAGCTTATAGTCGTTATTTGTGACGGTCATTGTATAAAGCCATGTAATCAGCAGGTCAGTGCTGCCTGCACCGCCCTCGAATGCCATTGTTTTGGGCTTACCTGCGGTGAGAAGATAGATAACGTTGAAGTTATTGATATTTGCTGTAAAGCTTGTAAGAAGGTAAGGACCTGTTACAAACAGCATATAGGGAAGTGTAATTTTTGTGAACTGCTTGATGCCTGATGCGCCGTCAATCTTAGCACTTTCGTAAAGGTCGGCGGGAATATTCATAAGTACGCCTGTTGTGATAAGCATAAGATAGGGAATACCTACCCAAAGGTTTATTACAAGTACCATTATTCGCGCGAGATCAGGAGTTGAAAGCCAGCCTATGCGTTCGGTTATCCAGCCCAGCTGCATAAGTATGTTATTTACAATACCTTCGTCAGCAAACATTTTCGATACCAGAAGAAGCGAAACAAACTGCGGTACGGCGATTGTCATTACGAGAATTGTACGAAAAACCTTTTTGAACTTTATACCTTTGCGGTTTATACAGATTGCAACGAACATTCCGAGGAAGTAGTTGGAAAAAGTTGCAACCAGTGCCCAGATAAGAGTCCATATGAGAATTTCCCGGAAGGTATATGCAAATTTTCCCGAGCCTGAAATGTCTGTTGAAAGCATAGTACGGAAGTTTTCAAGACCCACCCAGTCAAAGAGATTTTCAGGGGGAAGGTGAGAATAGTCATAGTTTGTAAAAGCTATGAGAATCATGAAGAAAATCGGAATAACCGTAAATACAACAATGCCCAGAAGCGGAACGGCGAGAAGAGTCTTGTAGTACTGCTCATCAGTAAGAGATTTCAGATCATCCTTGAATGCCTTGGGGCGAACACCCTTTTCGATAAGCTTTTGCGCAATTCCATTCTGCTTTACATTGATTATCCATGTGTAGATGAAACCTATTACGAAAAAGATCGTAAGCACACCATAAAGCAGAATTTTAAGGCTGTTGTCCTTATATGTGATAATTTCAAGTCCATATTCATTAAGTGTCTTTTCCACGGCAACTTCACCCAGCGATCCCATACCCGCAAGGTAATCAAAACCGAAGAAAATCATAAATCCGACAAAAATTATTTCCATTAACAGGAAAATAATTCCTCGTCCGATCTGATGACGGAAAAGCTGACCAAATCCCATTATAAAGAATGACATACGGGTTTTCCAGTCACCATCTCTGAAAATTCCGCCTATTTCTTTAAAGAAATTTCCTATTGCACAGAGAAATTTCCATATTCCCAGCGGTATTTTCTTGAGCGCACCAAGTACCTTTCCCGGGAGCGCGGTAAAGAACATACAGAAATCATATCCGAATTTCTTTACGGGTGGCAATCCCAGATATTCGAGTTCGGGCAGTTTTTTCATAACAGACCGTTCCTTTCCTTGTTTTTTTCGGCATCATCCGCCGTTACAGAAGCGTACACAGCTTGTGCGCTTCTGTAACAACAGATATGCGGCGGACGGACAATGCCGCCCGCCGCAAGCTGTTATTCAGAGGAATTATGAAGAAATTAATATTTCAGAATTATTTAGCTTCCTTGATTGCGCCTTCGAGGTCAGCGAGTGCCTTAAGTAAATCATCGTCGGAAGCGGAATCGTACATACCGCTGTTGATGTCTGTGCCGAATGCTTCTGTTAATGTCCAGTAAGCGTTAGGATACTGACCCTGACCGGGGCAGTACTGGAGCTGCTCTGCAAGAGCTGCTAAAGCAGCGTTGGACTGTACTGCGTCGGATGCCTGAACCTTAAGGTTGGAGGGACCCCAGCCGTTTGCTTCGAAACGTGCTGTCTGCATTTCTTCGCCTGTAAGGTAATCAGCTACTAAATGGCAGAATGTGAGCTTATCGGAATCTGTCTGGGGCTTAACGCCTACGAGTTTAAAGCCGCCGAAACCGCTCATCTGGTAGGCTGTGTCGTTAACTGTGAATGTGGGGAGCTTAGCTGCGCCGTAGTTGTCGCCGAGGTACTCCTTAACTGTTGCGGAATCCCATGTACCGGAAACGATAGCACCTGCTGTGCCGCCATCGGGGTTGAACAGAGCGGAGTCAGAGCCTGTGGACTGAGAGAAGTTGGGGTGAGAAGCCATAGCAACCATTGCCTTCAGAGCAGCGAGACCCTTGTCGGAGTTGTAATTGCAAACTGCGCCCTGAACGTTGCCCTCTGTGTCGTAGTTGTAGTAGCACTCAGCGCCTGTAGCAAAGAAGAATGCAACATCA
Source organism: Oscillospiraceae bacterium (assembly GCA_045593225.1). Classification (GTDB taxonomy): domain Bacteria; phylum Bacillota; class Clostridia; order Oscillospirales; family Ruminococcaceae; genus CAG-115. The sequence goes on along the minus strand of JAZNWG010000299.1, from coordinate 5,382 downwards.
TACCAGCCGGACTGAATATCCATGTAAAGGTTCTTGCCAGCTGCTGCACACTGATCGAGGATGCCCTCAAGTGTGGAAGGATCTGTTACAACAGACTTGTCGTAGTAAAGGAAGAAGCCGTTATCAGATGTCTCGGGGTAAGCGTAAACCTTGCCGTCGAGTGTAGCAGCGCCAACAGAGCCTGCGTCGTTGTTGTTTGTGATGTCATCGAGGAATACACCACCGGGAGCGGAAAGAGCACCGGCTGCAACGAGTCTTGCGAGCTGGTCCTGTGCAAAGCCGAATACGTCAGCACCTGCCTCAACGTCTGTCAGCATCTGTGTAGCAGCCTCACCCTCGCCCATAGCGGATACGGTGATGTCGTACTTTGTGTTCCAGTCGCTCTGTCCATCGAGCCAAGCGTCAAGCTTTGTCTGTGTAAGCTCGGAGATCTCCTCGGGAGCCCATACTGTAATGGTCTTGATGTCGCCGGAGCCGCCGTCGTTACCAGCGTCTGTGTTGCCTGCATCGTTGCCTGCGTCTGTGTTGCCGCCGTCAACTACAACGGAAGAGCCGTTATCGGCAGTGGAACCGCCTGCGGAGCTGTCATCACCCTTGCTGCAGCCAGCAAAGCTCATACCCATGGTAGCAACCATAGCAACTGAAAGCATCATTGAAAGAATCTTTTTTGTTCTCATAGTAAAAACCTCCTATTATTAACATTCCGTCTTGGAATGTCATTTACCGTAAATTTAAGTTGCCGCGCGTCAGTCGTCGTAATCCTCGACTGTAATGCGCTTCATCATATCCCTGTATCTGAAGCGTGCCATTTCGTTCTTCTGAAGCACGTCGCTCTCATCACCGTGATAGCAGCAGCGGATACAGTAATATTCCTTCTTATCCTTGTCATAGAACATGTCTATGTCAATGTCACGCATGAAGCATGAGGGGCAGCGGAAATTCAGTTTTCCTTTTGCAGACTGAGCCATGATGTCAGCACCTCCCCCTTACCAAGCGCTTTCTTGAGTCCGAGAGTGAACATCGGCGAGAACGCATAGCCCTCGGTGATGTAGCCCTCAGCATCTTCCTCGCAGCCGAAGCTTAATCCTGTTTCGATGGGCGGGATAACTGCATGCAGCTTCTTTACGCCCGAGACCTCCTCGGTGCGGTTTCTGTATGCATAGGGAATAGTCTTTGTTCCCTCATTGCCCTCGGCTGTAAGAACGATCTCTGTCATATCCTCGGGATATTCGGTCGTGCCGTAGCACGCTGTAATATACTCGTTGATATCAAGCTTCTCATTCTCATCGGAGATCTCAAGGATCTCTCTGCGGTAATCTATCCTGGAGCTGCCCTCCTCGAATGTGATCACCGTCTGTATCTTGGCGGAAAGTCCGTCAAACTCGATATCCACAGGATCAAGCGTAAGCATGCGCTTATTGCCCTCCTGCGAGAAGTGAGCCTTTGTCCTGCAAAGGCACATATCGGTCTCCTGACCCTTCCAGGATATCTTGCAGCTGCGGATAGTTCCCTCGCCTGCGTAGTGAGTGAAATAGCCCGCTCTGTAATTCATCTGGATAAGGAACGGATATGATACGTCCTGCACTCTCTTTGTGCCGATACCGTACTTCCAGTCAAGCTTTGATACATAAGGTCTGAGATCGAACAGCGCACCGCCCTGATTCATGTCGATACCCGCTCTCATGTAGGGATCGCAGTACCAGAACACCTGCTTGTTGCTGCCGTAGAGGATATCCTTCCACAGCGCACATTCGGGCTGCTCGTAGTGCTTGTTCTCACGGTAGAAGTGTGCAAACTCCTCCATCGTCATGTCGATGAGCTTGCCTTCCCTCTTCAGCTGTCCGTAGTAGGCAAGGCCGTCCTCGTAGCTCTTTGCAAGCAGCTCGTAGGGGGACTCCCATCTGCCGAGCTTATTCAGCCAGCCGGGGCCTACAAACATCATATTATATGCGATACCATCGTTGTATTTTGCAAGATGACGGTACTGATCCACAAGATTGAACAGATACGGATACTCGCCATCGCGGTAGATCATGCCACGGAGCACGTTCTGCGGGTGAGTTCCGAAGTTCGAGCCGTTGCCGTCATAGCAGGCAAGCAGATCGCGCGAAAGATGCGGGATAGCAACTATTCCGCTGTCCTCCGCTTCGTTTGCGGCAGGCGCGTGAGTGTTCTGCTTTGAGGGGATCCACGGTGCCCAGGGGCCTCCGTCCATCAGCGTGTACCAGCTGTTGTTGCAGGTATGGTATGCCTTGGGGCCTTCCTCCCAGCAGGTAGCAACTGCGCACACTACCTCGGGGTATTTTTCCTTTATGTAATTGGTAAGCTCGGCGTCCATGTAGTAGGAGCCTGTGGAGTGCGGATAAAATCCGAAGCGCTCATAAAACTTAGCAAAAACGTCATCAACAATGGACTTCTTATCCTCTATCGAGAACATCCATATGCAGAAATCCTTGGTCTTGTACTTCTCGCGGAACTCCTTACAGGGAAGTCCGAGAAGCGAAAGGCTTATCTCATCGCCGTACTTTTCGTGGTGCTCCTTTGCGAGCCTGCACGCCTCATCGGAGAAAAGCGAAGCGTAGGTCATCTGAATAGTGGTCTTTAAGCCGTTTTTGTGGGCTGTTTCCTGCTGGAACAGGAATATATCCAGCGACTCATCTCTGAGGTCTGCTCTGGAGATATCCTCCTTCTTGCCCTGACCTGTCACCTTTTCGGCGTACTCGGGAGCAAGCTCGGGACGGTGGATAAGATTAAGTATGAATTTTTCTTCCATCGCGCACCTCTTACTTTACAGGGTTGAGCAGCACATCATCGAACGAGCCCCACGAGCCTGCAGCAGCCTCAACGTGGATACCGATGGTCACCTCTGCGCCCTCGGGAACTTCAATATCGGTGACAGTAGGCGTGGTCCAGTTCACCCACTCGGTTATCTCGCCGGGAGCGGTGTACTCTGTGCCGTTTACGTTGCAGTAAACGTAGATATTCTGTGTCGTATCAGCACCGTCAAAGCCGCCCTGGATAGACAGCGACAGGCTGTACTTTCCTGCAGGAAGTCCTGTAACGTTCTGATAAACGTTGAAGTTTGTGCCCTTCTCGCCCCAGAAATGTACGGAATACTCGCCTGTTACAGCGTCCATAGCCTTCTGCTGGAAGTTTATCTCGGTAGTTGTATCGTCGATATTCTCGATCACCCACATGGAGCGGTCATTATCTTCAAAGCTGTAGTTGTTTGCGTAGTTAGCCTCAACCATCGAGATGCGGCATACAGTAGCCATTCCGTCTGCTGTGCCGTTGATGGTGTACTTTGCAACAGGGCCGTTTGTCATTGCGTCAAGATCGGTGCTCTCCCACTCGACTGCGATATCCTTTTCGCTGCCGTCTGTGTAAATAGCCGATACTGTTTCGGGAAGCTCTATCTTCTCACCAAGTCTTATGATAAGCTCGGTATCCTTGATAGCATCGGGAACAGGAGTGATCTCATTGCCTGTGCGTACTAAAGCAAAGGTCTTGAGAGATTCAAGAGGCTTGCCGTTAAAGTCAAACATAGCCTGATTGTCCCATGCGGTACCGCCATAGTAAAGACCCGCGTCATCGGGATCGTAAGCTGCGGAGTAGCTGGAAGCCCAGCCCGAGCCGTACTGCTCCCAGAGAGCGGACTGCTCTTCCCATGTCTCGCCGGGAACGCCTAACCATGCAGGCTCCCAGTAGAACACGCCGAGGCCTGCCTCGCCGATGTTTGCAACCGCCTCGATAACTTCAACCAGCGCTCTGGACTGACCCTGAACACTGATGGGGTAGTGCTTTTCGTAGTTAATCTCGTCACCGATGGTGTTGCCCTGGTGATCGCCGTTTTCAAGTGTATAAGCGTAAGAGGTCTCAGCAACCATTACCTTCTTGCCGTATGTCTCGGAAATAAAGCTCAGCACGCTTGTGAGGTTCTCTGTCGTGCCATGCCAGTAGGGATAGTAGGAAGAAGCGAATACGTCATAATCAAGCTCGTAGTAATTGAGCTTAGATGCGTAGTTCTTCATATTGTCAACAGACTCGGGGTTTGTGAAGTGCACTGCAACAAGAGCGTCGGGATTTGTCTCTCTGATAGCTCTGGAACCTGCGTCCATGAGATAGTAGATATTCATCCATATCTTCTCGCCGCACATCTTGCCGTTGGTCTCGTTTCCGACCTGTACCATTCCGATGTCAGCGCCTGCCTCGTTGAGTTTGGTGAGGCACTCCTTGGTGTACTCATAAAGAGCAGCGGACTTTGTCTCAATGTCCATGCCCTCCCATGCAACGGGAGCCTGCTGTTTTGAGGGATCAGCCCAGAAGTCGGAGTAGTGGAAATCCACCAGCAGCTTCATTCCTGCGTCTGCTGCGCGCTTTCCTATCTCACACGCGGTCTCGATATCGTTGTTACCACCGCCGTAGCCGTTGCCTGCATCATCAAAGGGATCGTTCCACACGCGAACTCTTATGTAATTCACGCCGGACTGAGCCAGTATCTCGAAAAGATCTGCCTCCTCGCCGTTGTAGTCGTAGTACTTGACACCCGACTTTTCAAGCGAGATCACGGTAGAAACATCGCAGCCCATGATGAAGTCGTCCGAAAGGCCCTCCACCTGCTTTACATATAATGTATCACTGGTGAGCGCCGCAGCTTGTGTTTCTGTGCCGGACTGCTCTCCGGATCCTGTCTCCGAGCTGCCTCCCGAGCCGCCGCATGCGGTCAGGCAAAGAAGCGAAGCCGCCATAAGTGAAGCCGCAATTTTCTTTAATATCTTCATAGTTGCCGCCTTTCTTTTATTCACACATCTGCGCATTTTGCGCAATCGGTTGTTCTTGTTTTAAATATACCACATAAATTTATTCGCGTCAATTGACGTTTTTTATTAACTTATATTAAATTTATTGTGCATTTTTACCAAGTGCTGCGCTATCAGCCGCGCAACGCGCCCACAGCATTTAAAGAAAATTGCGCAACGAACATTGATTTTTGCTTTAACGCGTTATCTCAACAAACTTGTAAACCTCCAGAAATAAAAGAAATGCCGATCGTTACAATTCAGACAATCGGTTGCGCAAAATTTAACAAAAAAGCCCAGACTACAGCAAAAAGCCGAGCCTGATCAGTAAGGCTCGGCAGAATACTGTTTTGTGCATTGCATTTCACCTGAACAAGCGAATACAAATAAAAAACCTCGCTATAAAAGCGAGGTTTGGTGGGAGCGGGTGGATTCGGACCACCGAAGCGAAACGCAACAGATTTACAGTCTGCCCCCTTTGGCCACTCGGGAACGCTCCCATGATATTAAGTTGTAAGAAAAAATTGGAGCTGGTGGACGGACTCGAACCCCCGACCTGCTGATTACAAATCAGCTGCTCTAC
>JAZNWG010000298.1:0-8352 GCA_045593225.1 Oscillospiraceae bacterium | reverse complement strand
AGCACCATGCAAACTATGGGAAGCGCGTAATTGAACAGGGAATACGCAAGACCGCGCTTGCCGAAAAGGCCTCGGCCTATAAGACGTACAACAGCGAGGAAAGCGCTGAAGAAGCCCTTTTCCTTGCGTATCCTGCTTACTTCGGATAATCCCAGCTTTGTAGCCTTGCGGCGTCTGGTGAATGGACGGATCAGAGCCTTGCCTATCTTTTTTAAGAAGTTCAGGATAGCCTGACCGATCTTTGCAAAGAAGTCCGCGTTGTTGTCGATAAAACGCATAAACGCGTCTGATATCATATGGAGCACTGTCATCAGCACGGTGAAAATATACTCACCGAAGCGGTGGAAGCTGCTGTACAGTCCGTTAGGACTGTCTGCTTCAGCAGAGTGCTCCTGTATTTTTTCTTTTTCGGAAACCATGTTTCCTCCTATCTATATATTACTGTATTTACAGATCATCAGCTCAAAACGAATAAGCCCTCAATGGCTTTTCTAAGTATATCATTTTTGTAACCGTTTTGCAACCTTTTGTAACCGTTTTGTAACTTTTGACGATACTTGTTTGTAGCAGTTGCATAGGTTTAGCGTCGATAAATCGTCATATATCACAAAAAACATGGGAATGTATGGTCAGTCCGAAGAGGTCTTGTCCAGCTTGTCAACAGGATACGGGATCTCGTATACCTCGTTCATGTTATCGACGCTTATGCACATATTCACATCTCTTGTAACGCCTTCGGTATCGGTAACTGTGCCGATCTCGGTGAAGGAGGTTATATACCCGTCTGCATTTATTTCAAATATAGTCTCAAGGCTTGAAAAGCTGCTTACGTCCTCGAGTATTCCCTGCGTGGACTGATTGAGCTTTTCTGCGTCATAAACATAGCAAACAACAGTGCTGCCGTCTGCTTCTGTCTCAACGGTCGCCTCGACGACGCTTGAGCCATCAAGGAAGAATATACCGCCGTCCGCATAGGGGTAGCGGTTTTCGCGATTGTAGATATTGTACAGGTACTCCTCGGCAGAAGAATTTATCACCGACCACATATCCTTGCCCGGCTCTTTGTAGAAATACTGTGCACCGTCGCTGTAAGCGTACATTTCGTCATTGCCGTCCTTGCCGTAGTAGCTGAGTATCATTTCATCGCTGTTGTTTATATAGAAGCTGAAATCCATGATAAGCTCGCCCGTATCAAGATCAGTCATCGTCGTATGTGCGCTGTCGAGAGAGTTGTACTTTGTCTTGGCGGTCTTGACTGTGTCATAGCCCTCGGGCATTTTTGCGCCGCAGCCGCTCAGTGCTGTAAGTGAAAGGCAAGCGGCAAGCGCAGCGAATACTTTTTTCATTTTTCCTCCGAAAATAAAAAGGCAGAAACCAACCTACGCCGATCTCTGCCTCGTTGAATACAAAACAATATTACTGCCGGTGATTACTCAGCGAAACCGCTCTCTACCAGCTTTACAAGACCGTCTACAGCAAGCTGCTCGTCGCTGCCGTCAGCGATGATGCGGATCTGAGCGCCGCCAACGATGCCGAGGGACAGGATACCGAGAAGGCTCTTTGCATTTACTCTGCGCTCTTCCTTCTCAACCCAGATAGAAGACTTGAATTCGTTAGCCTTCTGGATAAAGAAAGTTGCGGGTCTTGCGTGCAGACCTACCTGATTTTTTACTTCGATGTCTTTCATGCACATGGTATAAATCCTCCGTTAAAATAATATTTGCCTGTACCGAGTACTCTTTCTTTTGCTTTGTTGATATTTGATTTTGCCACGAAAAGATCAAAATATAGTTTGACCTCTTGGTTATAGTATATCCAAAACGAAAATTTTCGTCAACAATATTTTTTGATTTTGTCGTTTTTAAAGGCGATTTTCTGTTTTTTGCAGAATAATCCACCAACTTAACGGCGGACAATTGTACATTTTCGCTAAAAAGTTTTCAACAAAATAATCAACATATCCATTAGTTTTCAACAGCAAACGGTTGTTTGGCGTGGTTTTGGGCTCGCCAACGCGCGTTTTACTGCGAGATCGGATATAAATACCCTGCAATATTGCACAAAACTTGATGAGGGTATGGAAAAAACTACTCTGATATGCTATAATGTATGTAGCTTATTTTGGATACAGACTATTAGAGAGGTGATCTGATTGGATATAAGTATTAAATTCCAGGTACTGGCTATTGGTATACTTCTTATTATAATGGTAGATTTCATGTTCAGCAAGAAGCTGCCTATAATCTCCACAAAGGCCTTTGCGCTGTTCTGGGGAGCATGCTTTATAAACCTGCTGGCAGATATCGGCTCGTTTTATACCATTACTCACATCGGCAGGGTGCCTGACTGGCTGAATAAGATCGCACATCAGTTTTATATCGGCTCGCTTGATGTGGTGATATTCCTGTTATTTATATATGTATACCTGCTGTGCGGAGCGCAAAAGCGTCTGCCGAAGCCATTGCTGTTTATTTCCAGCATACCGTGTCTTGTTTCGCTGGGATTCGTGCTGTTTGGTGAGCTCGAATATGTTGTGGACATAAACGGCGCATACTCCAGAGGCGGCATGGCTTATATGATGTATATCAGCATCGCTGTGTACATAATAGCGATATTTATCCTGCTGTTTACCAGGAGCAAGCGCAATCATCTTGAAAACAGCGAGCTTCTGCCTGATTTTGAGCATGCGCGAATAGTAATCATCGTAGGCCTTTGCATATGGATATTCGTAGCGCTTGTACAGTTTATCACCTCCTACTGGCTGATATCCGCTATGGGCGTATCGCTTATGGTGCTGTATGTATATCTGCGCTTTGAGAACCCGAGAGAATATGTGGACAGTGAGACCGATACACTTAACCGCCGCGCCTTCCACATTATGCTGCCCGAGATGTTCGAGCGCAAAAAGCCTTTCTACATGATAAGCTTTAACCTCGGAGATATCGAAAGCATTCAGAAATCCATGGGCTATGATATGACCAAGGAGATAATAAAGCAGGCTGCGGTGCAGATAAACGCTGCGCTGCCTGGCATGAGGATATATCATTCCCGCTCAAACTCCCTGACTGCTTTTATCAACACCAAGGAAGAGCTTGACAGGGTCATACAGAACAGCGAGAAATGGGATTTCCGATGCACCACAGCGTCTGAAGACGGCGTATATTCGCCGGTATATCATTTCACTGTGATCGAGTGCCCGAAGTATGCGGCAACTCCGGACGAGGCTTATGAAACGCTGGATTATTGCTTAAGCGGCGATCATTGCCACCACGAGAGTGGCAAGATCTACTTCGTGGACGAAGAAGAGGTTGAGAAGAGAAATTACCGCAAGTCAGTGCTTGCTATACTTAATGAAGCAGTACGCACAAAGGCGTTCAATGTCGTATACCAGCCTATCTATTCCGCGGAAAAGAAGCGCTATGCTTCGGCGGAGGCTCTTGTAAGGCTTCAGGACACCACGACAGTCGGCTTTGTTTCGCCTGAGTACTTTATCCCTCTTGCCGAGGAGCAGGGCCTTATCGGCGAGATCGGTAATATCGTATTTGAGAAGGTGTGCAGCTTCGCAGCGCGCGAAAAGCTGTGGCAGCTCGGAATAGATTATGTTGAGGTAAATCTTTCCGCTGTGCAGAGTGTTGATATCGGGATCGTTGCAGAGCTCAGCAAGATGATGACGAAATACGGTGTTCACCCCGGCTTTTTCAATCTTGAGATCACTGAGACTGCCTCCGTTGACGGCGGCGATATGCTTCAGTACAATATGGAGCAGTTCAGAAAGCTTGGCTGTCACTTCTCCATGGACGATTTCGGAACAGGCTATTCAAACCTTGCGCAGATGGCGAAGGTTCGTTTTGAGCTTGTAAAGCTGGATAAGAGCCTCATCTGGCCCTGCTTCGGCGAGGAGCCTGAGGAGCCGCTTGTTATTCTGAACAGCTGTATAGAAATGATACTGCGCCTCGGAGCTCACATCGTGGCAGAGGGTGTTGAGACAAAGGAGCAGGCTGATCTGCTCATCGGTAAGGGCGTCAACTACCTGCAGGGCTATTACTTCTGCCGTCCCGTTGGCGAGGCGGATTTTGTAAAGGCTGTCAAGGAAATGATCGCTAAGTCAAGATAAGTATAGTTCAATAACAGAGGCGATAAACCGCCTCTGTTATTTTTTAAGTAAAAAATAATGATTTAATGCGTTTTTGTTAAGTAAACATATACTAAAAAAACTTGAAATCTTTATCCAAAAAGACTATTGAATTATCAGTTATTATTTGCTATACTTTAGGTAACAGATACAGTGCGGAGGCTCCGTCTGTATCAAAGATGTAAACGATTATTATTTTTTAAGAGAGGTAAAGACCATGAGCTTAGAAATCATTGGACAGAGCATTCCCAATATGCCTTGGCAGGATCGTCCCGAGGGTTGCAAGGACGTTATCTGGCGTTGCGACGCTAACCCCATCATTCCCCGCGATCTGCTTCCCACAAGCAACTCCATCTTCAACTCCGCAGTTGTTCCCTTTGAGGGCAAGTTTGCAGGCGTTTTCCGTGTAGATGACAAGGAGAGAAACATGGCTATCCATGCAGGCTTCTCCGAGGACGGTATCCACTGGAATATCAACCCCGAGAAGGTTGAGTGGATCAACGACGATCCCGATACAGCAGAGGCTAATCCCTGGCAGTACGGCTACGATCCCAGATGCGTTTGGATCGAGGACAGATACTGGATCACATGGTGCAACGCTTACGGCTGGAAGCCCACTATCGGCGTGGGCTGGACAAAGGACTTCAAGGAGTTCCACCAGTGCGAGAATGCATACCTCCCCTTCAACAGAAACGGCGTTCTGTTCCCCAGAAAGATCAACGGCGAGTATGTAATGTTCTCCCGTCCTTCCGACAGCGGTCATACACCCTTCGGTGATATGTACCTCTCTCACTCCAAGGACATGACATACTGGGGCAAGCACAGACACGTTATGGCTCCTGACAGAGGCTGGGAGTCCAAGAAGATCGGCGCAGGTCCTATTCCGATCGAGACAAGCGAGGGCTGGCTGGTATTCTACCACGGCGTTCTCGAGTCCTGCAACGGCTTTGTTTACAGCTTCGGCGCTTGCATCCTCGACAAGGATCAGCCCTGGAAGGTTAAGTATCGCTGCAAGGAGTACCTGCTCAACCCCAGAGAGTACTACGAGTGCGTAGGCGATGTTCAGAACGTTGCATTCCCCTGTGCAGCACTCTGCGATAAGGACACAGGCAGAATCGCTATTTACTACGGTTGTGCTGATACATGCGTTTCCATGGCATTCTGCTATGCTGAGGAAGTTGTTGAGTATGTAAAGGCTCACTCCAACAAGTATTTCTAATAGCGAACAGATAGTTCGGGCACATAAAATATCCCCACGCTAATTTGGTGTGGGGATATTTTTTTATTTTTTTGTCAAAACCCCTTGACAAATCCAAACAAAGGGTATATACTGTATATACAACACATAAACACCTAGCCGAAAGGAGGTCATAGCTTGAAGATACTGCAGAACTCGGATATACCGATTTACAAGCAGATAGCCAACCAATATAAAGAGGACATCATGAGCGGCAAGTTTGCCGAAGGAGACTATCTGCCGTCCATAAGAGGTCTTGCGCGCGATCTGAAGATAAGCGTCATCACTACGATGAAGGCTTATGAGCAGCTTGCGGAAGAGGGGCTTATTGCTCCTGTACAGGGCAAGGGCTACATTGTAAATGCGCAGGACAGGGAAATGGTCAAGGAGCAGCATCTGAGACTGCTCGAACAGCATCTGCAGAACGCAATGGAGGCTGCAAAGCTCGCAGGTATGAGCCGCGAGGAGCTTGTAAACATGATAAATGTGCTTTATGACATTGATTGAGAGGTAAGATCATGCTGATTTTTTCATACGACAAGAAAAATCTGATGGATTGCGTGAGAGTTTCTATTGAGAAGAATATCGGCGGCAAGAAGGACGAGAAGTTCTTCCTTGTTGGCTGGGGCTATACCGTTGCTGCTTTGTCTACGCCTACTCTGGGTAAATATCCCGATGAAGAGAGCGCAAAGGCTGAGCTTGAAAGGATATATGAGGCATTTGCGAACGGCGCTACTGCTTATGAGATTAAATAACATTCGGTAATATATGGAGAGATTATTATGGAAAGTATTTTGACAGCAAAGGGTCTGACTAAAAAATACAGCAAATTCACCCTTGGCGAGCTGGATTTTGAGATACCCAAGGGCTTTGCAACAGCGCTTATCGGCGCAAACGGCGCAGGCAAGACCACGCTTATCGACGCGCTTTGCGGCGTTATCCGCAAGACAAGCGGCGATGTAACATACTTTGGCAAGGATAATGATATAGACCTTCCAACAGTGCGCGAGAGGATAGGCTACTGTGCAAGCAATTCGTTTTTCCCGCAGGGCTGGACTTCCAAGGATATCGCGTTATCTATGGAGCTTGCGTTTGACAGCTTCAGCCGCGAGAAGTTCCGCAGTCTGTGCGAGCAGCTCGACGTAGACAGCGATAAGACCAAGAAGCCAAAGCCCATGTACAAGCAGTCTGACGGTAACCGCATGAGAATAAGCCTTGCGGCGGTGTTTGCGAGAGAGACAGACCTGCTGGTGCTTGACGAGCCTGGTTCGTCCCTTGACCCGCTCATGCGTGACCGCCTTTGCGACCGTCTGCGCGAGTACCTTGACGACGGTGACGGCGAGAAGTCGATAATCTTCTCAACTCACAACATCGCGGACATGGAGAATGCCGCAGACTATGCGATCTTCATGGATAAGGGCAGAATAATAGAGAAGGGCTTTGTTGAGGAGCTGAAAGAGAAGTATATGATCGCGCATGGTGCGGCGGAGGACTATGATAAGGCAAAGCATCTGCTTATGTCGCATAACAAGAACCGCACTGTTTTCGAGGGCCTGATACTCGCGGAGAACGCAGAGGAGTTGGCGAAGCTTGGTGTTGACAGCGAGGCTCCCACACTGCAGCAGCTCAGCATTGGTCTGCTGAAATACGCGGAGGAAACACGATGAAAGAGATGTTCCGTTCGTTCCGTATCTTTACGGGTGGCTTTACAATAAAGAATGTATTGCAGTCGGCTGCGGTGTTTGTTGTTGTTTTTGGCGCAATGTCACTTCTGTCGCTTATAGAAGTTCCTGAGGAAAGCTTCATGGCAGGCTTTTTCGCAAGCTTTATTCCTGCATTCGGTATGTTCATGCCGTTGCTCGGTGCATTTTTGCTGAATGCCATTTATTTGTATAACGCGCCTACGTCGCAGGGCTACAAGTATTTCCACTCCATGCGCGACGGCGAAAAGCGTTATGTTCAGGCGATACTCGCGGCAAACATCGTAGCGCTTATCGTTATGATAGTCGCAGTGGCGCTGCAGTTCGGTGCGGTTGCACTGATAGGCAAGGGCGTATCTCCCACCTATTCTGCAGTGATCGCAATGACAGCCACAGGACTGGTAAATCTTCTTGGAAACACACAGCGTCAGTGGCTGAGATTTGTTCTGATGATGCCGCTGTTTGTGCTTGCAGGCGGATTCTTCGGCTATTCCGCAGCGCTTGCCGAGGACGGCGAGCGCATACCTGATATCGTAATGTGGATAGCTATGGCGGTAGCGGCGGTAGTATATATTGTCGGACTTATCTACACCATGGCGACCAGCGCCAAGAAATGGAGGAGAAGCGAATGAAGGGCTTAAGATTTCTGTTCAGGCGCGGTTTCAGTCACGTTGTAATGAACATCTGCTCGCTGGTGATAATAGCAGGAATTCTGACTGCTGTCGTACTGGCACACGAACCTGTCGGCGCAGAGGATTATATCATGTGCAAGATAGGCGCACATCTTGGCGTTATGTTGGGTGTGATATTCAACTTCATGTTCCTGTGCGCTGATATCACGGGCAACCGCCTTATGCGCAGCGCACCAATCTCCAAGCAGCTGAGGTGCTTTTCTGTTCCGACCTACTGCATCATTCTCGTTGGCGGAGGAACGCTACTGGTGAATATATTCTACGCGATATTCTGTATAGTATCGGGACTGGACATGAGCCATCTTTCGGATATGCTGATAGTATCGTCGTCGCTCATGCTGTGCCTTATCATAGTGGGTACAATAGCTATGAACATCAACTACGGCATGATACTCGCGATATATATGGTATTCCCCTTGTGCGGTGTGTTCTTTGTGCTTCCCGGCGACGTATGGGAGTTTGGCTTTAGGCTGCCGCTCTGGGCTGGTGCGCTTATATTTGTGGGCACTCTTATCGTGAGCGTTGTCGGAGCGTTTGCTATCGCAAGAGCTTTCTATGTTAAATCCGATTTCAAGCCCATGCCGCAGGCTG
>JAZNWG010000297.1:0-4642 GCA_045593225.1 Oscillospiraceae bacterium | reverse complement strand
TGAAAGCGACGCTTTCAACGCAGCGCGCGCAGGGCGGTTGTTTCGTCAAAAATGTCCCAACGGGACTTTTTGACGATCTCAAACAGACGGCTTTTCGCCGTCTGTTTTTGTTTTATCCGATATAGCTGATATCGCAGCCCGAGGTCACCTCAATACAGCCGTTCAGCCCCTCGGTCACCAGCAGCTCGCCGCTGTCGGTAAGCAGCACCATGTCAAAATCACCGCGCTCGCGCCAGAGCTGCTCCGCTTTCTCAGCGCCCATGACGTACACCGCAGTGGAGAGCGCGTCGCACAGCCGCCCCTCGTCGCCCACTATCGTCACCGACACAAGTCCGCTGTCAGCAGGCTTTCCTGTCTCGGGGTCGAGAATGTGGCAGTAGCGCTTGCCATCGTCGCCCTCGAAATAACGCTCGTAGCCGCCCGAGGTCACCGCAGCCTTGTCCGTAAGTTCCAGCACCGCGAGGTTTCCGCTGCCGTCAGGGTCTTTTATCCCCAGTCTCCACGCGCTGCCGTCAGGCTTACTGCCAATGGCGTGGATATTGCCGCCGAGGTCAAGCAGAGCGCTCTCTGCGCCCTCGCTCTTCAGATATTCCTCAAGGATATCGCCCGTGTAACCCTTTGCGATTCCGCCAAGGTCTATCATCGCGCCGCCTGTGAGGGTCAGCATATTGCCGTTTAGCTCCACCCTGTCGCTGCCAGTTTTTCTTAGCAGCTCCGCTATGCGCTCGTCAGAGGGGATACGGTACTCCCCTGTCGTGAAGCCCCACTCGCGTAGCAATGGATACAGCGTTATGTCAAACGCGCCGCCTGTCTGCTCGTTCATCTGAAGGGCATATTCTATCAGCTGCGCGGTCTCGTCCGAAACGTACGCGGTAGAGATGCGTGCGCCGATGTCGTTTGCGCGGTATATCTCGCTGCGCTCGTCAGTGACCGACCACTTTGCCGCAAGCTCGTTTATCTTGTGCGCCGCGTTCGCGCAAAGGGTCTCGGCATTGTCGCCGTAGACAGTAAGGCTCATCGCGGTGTCCATTGCAAATATCGTCTGCTCCGCCTTTTTCGGCTCGCCGCTGCAGCCTGTAAGCAGCATTGCCGCTGCCAGCAGTAATGCGCTCAAAGCCTTGCGCATAGGCTCACTCCACCCCTCTTTTTGTCGGATTTTCGCGACAAATAGTATAATATGTTACAATTTATACAATAAGTATGTGAATTTCAGCTAAAACATAAGGCGGCAAAGCGCCGCCTTATACTTTTTTCAGCCAAAGTTCCAACTGGACTTTCAGTCGAAGCGATTACTCTTCCTCGTTCCAGTCGTACAGCTTTCTGATATCGGAGCCAACCTGCTCGAGCTGGTGCTCGCCCTCGATACGTCTGCAAGCATTGAAGTGAGCTCTGCCCATCTTGTTCTCCATGATCCAGTTGCGTGCAAATGTGCCGTCCTGGATCTCGCGGAGCACCTTCTTCATCTCCTTCTTGGTCTCCTCGGTGATGATGCGCTTGCCTGTCTCGTAGTCGCCGAACTCAGCGGTGTCGGAGATGGAGTATCTCATCATCTTGAAGCCGCCCTTGTAGATAAGGTCAACGATCAGCTTCATCTCGTGGATACACTCGAAGTATGCGTTCTGAGGATCGTAGCCTGCCTCAACAAGAGTCTCAAAGCCGGCCTTCATCAGAGCGGTAACGCCGCCGCAGAGGACAGCCTGCTCACCGAAGAGGTCTGTTTCTGTCTCGCACTGGAATGTAGTCTCCAGAACACCTGCTCTTGCGCCGCCGATGCCTGCCGCATAAGCAAGACCTGTATCGAACGCTCTGCCTGTTGCGTCCTGATGTACAGCGATAAGGCAGGGAACGCCTCTGCCGATCTGATACTCGGAGCGAACTGTGTGGCCGGGGCCCTTGGGAGCGATCATGATAACGTCAACGTCCGCGGGGGGAACGATCTGACCGAAGTGAATGTTGAAGCCGTGAGCAAATGCAAGGGTCTTGCCTGCTGTGAGGTTGGGAGCAATGCTCTCCTTGTAGAGATCAGCCTGCTTCTCGTCGTTGATGAGGATCATGATGAGGTCAGCGAGCTTTGCAGCCTCTGCTGCTGTGTAAACCTTGAAGCCTGCGTCAACAGCCTTCTGCCAGCTCTTGGAGCCCTCATACAGACCGATGATGACATTTACGCCGCTCTCCTTCAGGTTCAGCGCATGAGCGTGACCCTGAGAGCCATAGCCGATGACAGCAACAGTCTTGCCGTCAAGACGGGAAAGGTTGCATTCGTTTTTGTAGATCTTTGCCATTGTTTTTATCTCCTTTTGAATAAAGTTTATATACGACGCTGGTATGGGCAGATCATCTGCCCTCGGAGCGAGGTTTCACATCAGATCTTCACCGTCGCGTCACCCTTCTGCAGCGCGATAGTGCCTGTCCTTACTATCTCCTTTATTCCGTACGGACGAAGCAGCTCCTCATAGTTCCTGAGGTTCTCCTTGCTGTCGGAAAGCTCGATAGTCATGGTGTTCTGTGAGATGTCCGATATCTTGCCGTTTGCTATCTCGACAATGCTCATTATCTCGGCGCGCTGCTTAGAGGTGCAGCCTACCTTTATCAGCACAAGCTCTCTCGACACGACACTGTCGCTCTGGAGCGTCTTTACCTTTATGACGTCGATAAGCTTGTTGAGCTGCTTTTCTATCTGCTCTAAGGTGTAGTCGTCACCGTCTGCGACAATGGTAATGCGCGAAACACGCTCGTCGTCGGTAACGCCCACCGCGAGGCTGTCGATGTTGAAGCCGCGCCTTGCGAACAGACCTGTTATCCTTGCGAGAACGCCCGCCTGGTTTTCAACCAGCACTGAAATAGTATGCTTCATGCGGCACCCCCGTCAAAGAATAGTCTTTTCCATGTCCTCTACCGCTACCTCGATAAGGAACGGTCTTGAGGAATTTATCATGTGCTGTACAGCTATTTCAGCCTTTTCAGGACTGTCAACAAGCACGCTCTCGATGCCGTAGGCCTCTGCTATTTTCGTGAAGCTGGGGCTTCCGTCAAGCGAAACAGCAGTCAGGCGGTTGCCGTAGCCGCGCTCCTGAAGCTCTCTCACCATGCCGAGGTAGTTGTTCCTCATCACCACGACCTTGATGTTAATGCCGTGCTGTAAAGCCGTTGCAAGCTCCATCATCTGCATCTGGAACGAGCCGTCACCGCACACCGCGACCACTTCCCTGTCGGGAGCAGCAGACTTCGCGCCTATCGCCGCAGGAACGGAATAACCCATTGTTCCCATGCCGCCCGAGGTGAGGAAGCGTCCGCCGTGGAACGTGATATTGGACGCAGCCCATATCTGATTCTGTCCTACGTCAGCCACCACCACCGAGTCATCGGGGAGCGCCTTGTCCAGTATCTTCATGAACTGCTTGGGATTCATATAGCCTGTTTTCGCGGGAATTATCTCAGCCTCTCCGCGCTTTGTATCAAGCTCAGCTATCCACTCAGCATGCGTCATAGGCTCCTTTGCAGCCTCGATAAGCTGTCCGAGCACCAGTGTTATATCTCCCACTATCGGGATATCCGCTGCGAGATTTTTTCCTATCTCCGCAGGGTCGATGTCGATATGTATAACGGTGAGGTCATCGCGCTTGTTCATTGCGGATATCGCGCGGTCGCCGACCCTCGCACCGAGGAGCACCAGCGTATCGCAGTGGTTCACCGCATAATTCGCGCTCTTGCAGCCGTGCATACCAAGCATACCGAAATACCTGGGACTGTCGGTGTACATCGCGCCGAGACCCATCATGGTTGAAACTACGGGGATATCGGTAATTTCGGAGAATTTGCGCATAAGCTCCGCGCCGTTTCCTGTGAAAAGACCGCCGCCTGCGCAGATGAGAGGCTTTTTCGCATCAGCAAGCGCATTCATCGCGCGCTTTATCTGCTGACCGTTGCCGAGGCTGCTCGGACGGTAGCTGCGGATATCGGCAGCTTCGGGATACTCGAAATCTATCTCCGCATTCTGAACGTCAAACGGAATATCTATCAGCACAGGACCGCGTCTGCCGCTTCCTGCGATGTAAAAAGCTTCTTTGAACACCCTCGCGGTGTCCTTAGGGTCTTTAAGCAGGTAGCTGTGCTTTACGAAAGGCTCAGCCGAGCCTGTGATATCAGCCTCCTGAAAAACGTCCCTGCCTATCTGCTCGGTGTTTACCTGACCTGTAATCAGCACCATCGGGATACTGTCCATATAGGCTGTCGCGATGGCGGTAATTAAATTCAGTGCGCCGGGGCCGCTTGTTGCAATGGCAACGGCAGGCTTTCCCGTCATTCTTGCAAAGCCGCTTGCGGCATGACCTCCATTCACCTCATGGCGGACGAGGACGTGCCTTATATCGGTATTTATAAGTTCATCATAAAACGGACATATCGCAGCGCCGGGGTAGCCGAAAACGGTGGAGATACCCTCCGCTTTGAGGCATTCCGTCATGGCCCTTGCGACAGTCATGCGTGTCGTAGTCATATTTCTCGTCCTCTCGGGGTAATGGAATATACATATTGATTATACCAAAGTTGAGGGACGTTGTCAAGCGGAAAATCGGAATTTGACGCTATATTTCAAAAACGATTGTAGGGGCGGAATCCAGCGTTTTGCGCGAAGCGCATAATG
>JAZNWG010000296.1:0-4188 GCA_045593225.1 Oscillospiraceae bacterium | reverse complement strand
AAAAATTGCAAAACCCCTTTTATTCTTCAATAATTTATGCTATAATAGAGAAAATTATACTTGGGTCAATATGTGCTGCGACAGAAAAATATATGCAGCGGACGTATTATCACATGAGCAAATGATAGCAGATGAAAGGATAAAAACTATGAAGATAATCGTAGTATCCGATACTCACAGGAATTTTGCGGTCCTGAACGAAATAGTAAACAGAAATCTTGACGCTGACATTTTTATCCATCTTGGCGATGGCGAGAATGAGGCACGCGATGTTTCAAATCTACACCCCGAAAAGGCTATGGTTTATGTCGGCGGCAACTGTGATTTCGGCATGCACAAGTCGCAGCATATCGTAACCGTCAGCGGATATAAGATATTCTGCTGCCATGGTCATTATCAGAACGTCCATGCAGGTCTTGAGCGCCTCGTGTATGATGCTAAGCAGAATGACTGCAAGATCGCGCTCTACGGACATACACATCTTTACCGCACCGAGATAGTTGACGGCGTTTTTGTGATGAATCCCGGCAGTCCCGATTCTCCGAGAAACCACAACAAGCCCTCCTACGGAGTTATCGACATCTCCAGCAGTGGTGAGATAAAGATGAATATTATCGCACTGAATGTCGTAAAATGAGCCTGATACAGCTTGCGGAAACTGCTTCAACCAATACATGGCTGAAGCAGCACAGAGTGGAGCTTTGCCACGGCGACGCGGTGATTGCGCTGCGCCAGACTGAGGGCAGGGGACGAATGGGACATACATGGCTTGACGCTGATGGAATGCTGCCGATATCGGTGCTTCTGAGAAATACCCCTCACCCCGAAACGATAACTCTCGTGTCAGGCGCAGCGGTATGCGCGGTGCTTGAAGATATTACATGCGAACCTGTCATGATTAAATGGCCGAATGACATAATACTGCGTGGCCATAAGCTCTGTGGTATTTTATGCGAAAGTGTCGTAAATGGTGACGGACTTGATGTGATATGTGGTGTTGGCGTAAATATCAGCCAGCCCTCGGAGTATTTCGAGGCAGCACGAATACCCCATGGTGGATCGTTAAAGTCGTTGCTTGGTATTGATACGGACAGAAATTCTCTTGCAGAGGCTTTGAGGAAACATATCGTTATATACAGCGCAAAGCCATTTAGCGAGATATACAACGAATACAAAGCGCACTGCATAACGCTTGGAAAGCAGGTGCGCATAATAAAGAACGGCGCTGAACAGATCGCCTTTGCCGATGATATAGCTGCAAACGGACATCTTATCTGCCATGATGAGAGCGGCAGCTTTGAGGTGAATTCGGGCGAGGTCAGCGTTCGTGGCTTGCTAGACTATATTTAGGAGTTTGTTATGGTTGAGAATGAATTCAAGCTGATGCTCACCGAGCAGCAGTACACAAAGCTTTATTCCATGTACGGCTGGGATAAGGAGTATACGCAGACAAATTATTATTTTGACACTCCATCGCTTGATCTGATAAATTCTCATATTACGTGCAGAGTGCGTTTTGTAGAGGGCGCTTATTATCTTCAGATGAAGCTGCCAAACGGCGTACAGCATTCCCGTATCGAGCTTGAAAAGCGTCTGGGTGACGCGCTTCCGTTCAAGCTGTCATCGGCTGAGCTGAACAAGCTAAGCGGAAAAGAGGATATGCCTGATGTAAGGCTTGTGGGTGAGCTTACCACGCTTCGCAGCATCAAGCGCTTCACGGGCGCTGAGATAGATCTTGACAGGAGCAGCTACCTCGGAAAAACTGACTACGAGCTTGAGATAGAATTTACCGATGAACAGGCTGCACGTGAGCTTCTTCAGGAGCTTAAACAGGCAGCAGGCATCGAAGCAGGCACCGATGTCTGTCTTGGAAAGGTTCACAGATTTATTGCTGAATATAATAAAAAAGGCGAGCATTAAGCTCGCCTTTTATTCTTGCTAAGATTATTCGTAATCTACGACATTTACCCAGCGGTGGAGGAACTCGCGCTCCTCTTCCTTACCCTTTACGGTCTGGGAAGCTGCAACGATAGGCATCCATTTCTGAATGTACTGCATTGCGGTGTCGCTCTTCTTGCTGAACAGGTTGATATATTTTTCTGCGATCTCGGTCTCGCCTGCGAGCATAAACAGCAGGTAGGTGCGTGCAACGTCAGCAGAAGCATTGCCCTGGGTAACGTGCGACCAGTCGAGGATATAGGGAGTACCGTCAGCCTTAACTATGATGTTGGAGGGATTGAAGTCGCCGTGGCATACCTTGGTATGCTTGGGCATCGATTCAAGTCTTGTGTGCAGCTCGTAGCGGGTAGTAGCATCAAAGTCAGTCGCGGAGATCTTGCGGTTCATCTTGTCCTTGAGCTTGTTCAGCATAGGGCACTTGGCAGCATGCACCTGCATCTGCAGATCAACGAACATGTCGAGGTAATAGTCAAGCCTGCTGGGGTTTTCCTGCATGAGCTGTGCGAGGGTCTTGCCCTCGATATATTCAGATACGATCGCCCACTTGCCGTCGATAGTCTTGACTTCAACGACCTTGGGAACATTTATTCCGATATTCTCAACACGAGCCTGGTTAAGTGCTTCATTCAGTACATCAGGCTTTGCGTAGTCCTCATCGAATACCTTTACGGCATAGTCGCCCTCGCGGTATACTGTCTTGCCTTTTCTAACTGCAATAATGTTGTCAGCCATCGTTTCGTCCTCCTTATACCTTCTCGTGTGTGCCGTAGTAAGCGTTGAGATACATCTGCCTGATCTCCTTCATGAGCGGATATCTGGGGTTAGCACCTGTGCACTGGTCATCAAATGCCTGCTCTACCATGTCATCAAGACGGTCAAGGAAGTCCTTCTCGTCAATACCATAGTCCTTGATAGAAGCCTTGATACCGATCTTCGCCTTAAGCTCATCTATCTTCTTGATAAGACCCTCTACCTTATCCTCGGCGGTCTTGCCCTTTACACCGAGGTATTCAGCAACCTCGGCGTATTTTGCAAGTGTCTTGGGGTGATCGTACTGGGAGAATGTTCCCATCTTGGCGGGAGCCTCGACCATGTTGAAGCGGATGACCTCGTTTATGAGCAGTGCATTTGCAACGCCGTGGGGCAGGTGGTGGAATGCACCGAGCTTGTGCGCCATGGAGTGGCATACACCGAGGAATGCGTTTGCGAAGGCCATACCTGCCATAGTAGCGGCATTGGCCATCTTCTCGCGAGCCTCGTAGTCGTAAGAAGCACCCTTAGCTGCGCTGTCATAAGCTCTGGGCAGATAATCGAATATCATCTTGAGGGAGCGCATTGCAAGGCCGTCTGTATAGTCGGTAGCCATTACGGAAACAAGGGCCTCAAGGTCATGAGTTACAGCATCGATACCCGAAGCAGAGGTCAGGCTCTGAGGGCCAGTCATCATGAGGTCGCAGTCAACGATAGCCATGTTAGGCATAAGCTCGTAGTCAGCCAGCGGATACTTTGTGCCGGTCTCCTCGTCTGTGATAACGGCGAAGGGAGTAACCTCGGAGCCTGTACCTGCAGAAGTTGGAACGGCGATAAAATAAGCCTTTTCGCCCATCTTGGGGAAGGTGTAGACTCTCTTTCGGATATCAATAAAGCGCATAGCCATATCCATGAAGTCAGCCTCGGGGTGCTCGTACAGTACCCACATGATCTTCGCAGCGTCCATAGCGGAGCCGCCACCTACTGCGATGATGCAGTCGGGCTCGAAGCTCTCCATAACCTTAGCGCCTGCCTTAGCAGAAGCAAGTGTGGGATCGGGTTCAACATCAGAGAATGTGGTGTGAGTGATACCCATTTCGTCAAGCTTGTCTGTAATGCACTTTGTATAGCCATTCTTGAAGAGGAAGCTGTCAGTTACGATAAACGCTCTCTTCTTGCCCATTACCTGCTTGAGCTCGGCAAGAGCAACGGGTAGGCAGCCCTTCTTGATATACACCTTCTCAGGTGCTCTGAACCACAGCATATTCTCTCTCCTCTCGGCAAGTGTTTTGATATTCAGCAGGTGCTTTACACCTACGTTCTCGGAAACGGAGTTACCGCCCCAGCTGCCGCAGCCCAGTGTAAGGGAGGGAGCAAGGCTGAAATTGTAAAGGTCTCCGATACCGCCGTGCGAGGAGGGAGTGTTTATAAGCATACGGCAGGTCTTCATGCGTTCAGCGTACACATCTATCTTAGCGC
>JAZNWG010000295.1:0-4663 GCA_045593225.1 Oscillospiraceae bacterium | reverse complement strand
GTCGATATCGTCCCAGGGAGTGGTCACGATAGTTGCCTTGTCATTGAGCTCCTTAATCATCTCTACCGCAGCGGCAAGCTTTTCCTCGGAAAGCTTCTGGGAACGGCTGAGAATGATGGTCTTTGCGCTCTCGATCTGATTTTTGTAGAACTCGCCGAAGTTCTTCATATACATCTTGATCTTAGACGCATCGGCAACAGTGGTGTAGCTATTGAGCACGATATCATCGCTGTCAACGTCATTTACGGCTTTCAGCACGTCGGAAAGCTTGCCGACGCCCGAAGGCTCAATAAGGATACGATCGGGGTTGAACTGCTCAAGCACCTGCTTCAGAGCTTTGCCGAAGTCGCCAACCAGCGAGCAGCAGATACAGCCCTGATTCATTTCAGTCACAGCAATTCCGGCGTCCTTCATAAAACCGCCATCAATGCCGATCTCGCCGAACTCGTTCTCGATAAGAACGAGCTTTTCGCCGTTGTAAGCCTCCTTCAGCAGCTTTTTGATAAGGGTTGTCTTACCTGCGCCGAGGAAGCCCGAAAATACATCTATCTTTGTCATTATAGTTCCTTCTTTCTGTATAAATATCATACAGGATATATTTTACCACATTTTTATAAAGTAGTCAAGAGAAAAGCGCCTGATCTCTCAGACGCTTTTATTCATATCAAGCTAAAAATTTATTTACAAGTCCCATAACGAACACAACGACGATAATAACAGGAAGCACCCAAGTCATGTAGCCACGCATCCAACGTTTTACCTTTAAGCCCTTGCCCGTGTTTGCCTCTTCCTCGAACTTGTCCCAGCCCCAGCCGAATTTCCTTGTACAGAAAAGCACGATGACAAGTGCACCGACAGGAAGCAGGATATTGCTTACGATAAAGTCTTCGAGATCGAGAACAAACGAGCCTTCGCCAAAGGGCTTAAAGCCGCTAAGCAAACCAAATCCGAGTGCGCATGGAGTAGAAAGCACCAGCATTGCAATTCCGTTGATGATGCAGGCTTTCTTTCTGCTCCAGCCGAAAAGCTCACTGGTACAGGAGATGATGTTCTCAAATACCGCAAAAACAGTGGAAAGAGCTGCAAAACTCATGAACACGAAGAACAGGCTGCCCCATAGCTGTCCGCCTTCAAGCTGATTGAATACATTGGGCAGCGTTACAAAGATAAGAGGAGGTCCTGCATCGGGAGCAACATTATTTGCAAAGCACGCAGGGAAAATGATAAGTCCGCTGCATACCGCAACGAAGGTATCAAGCAGCGCAATATTCACGGACTCACCCAAAAGCGAGCGCTCCTTGCCGATATAGCTGCCGAAGATCGCCATAGAGCCGATACCGATCGAAAGAGTGAAGAAAGACTGATTCATGGCAGCAACAATAACATTACCGATGCCGATCTCAGCAGCTTTCTCAAAATCTGGAAGCAGGTAGAACGAAAGACCTTCACAGCCGTTTCCAATATCAATAATGATGCTGTTTCCTGCAAGAACTACAAGTATCGCAAGCAGTGCCAGCATCATGAACTTTGTGATCTTCTCTAGGCCGCCCTGAACGCCCATTGCACATACGGCAAATCCAATTATAACAGCGATAGCCATGTACAGCATTGATGTAAGAGGGTCTGCCTGCATCGCCTTGAATGCAGCATCGATTCCCGCAGAATCAAGTCCTGCAAATTGACCCGAGGCTGTAGAAACAAAATAGTTCATCATCCAGCCCGTTACCGTTGTATAGAACATCATCAGCAGATAATTACCTGCAAGGCAGGCATAGCTGTGAAGATGCCATTTATGACCGGGCTTTTCAAGCTCCTGATAGAGCTTCATAGGGCTTTTCTGAGCAGCGCGACCCATAGCAAACTCCATAGTCATTATCGGAACACCGAATATAAGCAGGAATATAAGGTAAATCAGAACGAACACACCACCGCCGTTTTCACCTGCTATCCACGGGAACTTCCATACATTTCCTATACCAATCGCACAGCCCGCACTAAGAAGTATAAATCCAAGTCGGCTTTTTAGTCTGTCCCTCGCCATTAAAAATTACAACCTTTCAAAATAAAATACTTATTTATTATACGTTAACTAACACTAAATGTCAAGAAGTTTGTTCCTTTTTATTATTCTTCCTGAATTGTCCGGGAGTTGTCCCTGTAAGCTGCTGGAACATCTTGCAAAAATACGAAGCTGAGCTGAAGCCACATTCAAAGCCTATCGCCTCGATAGTCATTCCGCTGTTCTGGAGCAGCTGCTCTGCCATTTCAACACGATAACGCAGAAGATACGCAACGGGAGAAATACGCAGACTGCTCTGAAAGCATCGCGCAGCTTCACTTTTGCTTATATTGGCAGAGGCCGCAATATCGCTCAAAGTGATCGAATTGCTGAAATTTTCATGGATATACTCGATCATCAGCTGAGTTCTGCGGCGCGATACATACTCATTTGCGGAAAAGGAGGAACGCACCGCGCCTTCGAGGCCTGTATATATTCTGCTCCATATCCTGCACATCAGGCCATGCACCTCCAACTCATAACAGCAGCTTTCGATACGTTCAAGGTCAAGCCTATCAGCAGAAAGATGACTAACCTTTCCGCTATAGCGGCTCATGAGCGAAAAAACACGTCTGATATCGTCAAGAACAGCACCCTGCCATGAAAAGCGTCCGTCAAATGGAATATATGACAGAGAGGAATTCGTAACAAATGGCTTTACATACTTAACGCTTATATCACTGCCCGAAGGTGCTATAAATTCGTCGGTGAACATAATATAAGCGCAATCGCAGGCCTCGTTGCCTGTAAGGCTGTGCAGGACTCCCGAATTTATCAGAGCCCCGTATCCTTCAGACAATTCTTCAACACTTCCTGCAAGATTAAGACGCATTGAACCCTTACGAACAAGGACGAATTCAAGCTCATGATGCCTGTGAAGCGGAGCAGCTGATAAAGGGTCTATGTGCATGTGGTAAAGACGTATGGGAAAGCCTGTCATGTATGACGAGGTGACAGAATCCTCTTTTTTTACAGTAACATGGTTTTTCATAAGGTTAATAACGCTCCTAATTACTTAAATCGGGAAGATAATAACATATCAAAATTACGCTTATTTCGGAAATATCATACAAATACAAAGAGAACATTTTGTTATATCGAAAAGAAGCAAAACAAAGATATTCAGCACCACTAAAGCAAATATAACGTTTACTTGTTTTTTGGAGTAATCCTTTACATTTAGGTAATAAAATACAATTACAAATAAGTTATGCTGTAGTTTTTGATTACAGATCTTTGACAAGAGTATGCTCTCTTTGAGAATATTATACAATAAATCGGGAATATTGTCAATTGCTAATATATGCTTTTATATGTATAATGTAATAATGAGCAGTGTATAAGCTGCACATATCTGCCTATTTATTTCAAGGAGGAAAAAAGATGAACAAACTTAAAAGGCTGCTTGGCTGCGGTCTTGTAGCTTCCATGCTGCTCAGCATGGCTGCCTGCGAGGACACTGCACCCGTAGCTCCCAACGGTGGAAACGCTGGCGGAGATTCTATCAACGTTAACACTACCACTGCTGCAACAACTACCGCAAACACCGACAAGTACGAGGAAACCGATAAGGAAGAAAAAGATCTCGATACCGGTGAGTATACTCCTAGCGGCAACGCAGGTAATGTAAGATTCCTCGGCTATTATGACATCACCGTTGACCAGAAAGGTGAAGAGCAGTGCCTTATCTTCGGCTCCGATACATACGGCGGCTCTATTGAGTGGATCTCCGCTGCAAGCGGCTCTGCTTATTATGAAAAGCTGGCTACTCTGATTGCTGCAGACGATTCGCCCGATCTTATGACATTCGAGCCTCTCGCTTTCCCCTACGGCGTAAGCAAGAACATGTTCGAACCCCTGGACGGTCACCTTAATGCAGATGACGCTATCTGGGCTGACATGAAGCCCCTTATTGACGAGTACGAGTACGATGGCAAGCACTACTATTTCCCCCATAGAATCGTTACAAGATACTCCCTCAACTACAATCGTAAGACTATTGAAGACGCAGGTCTCAAGGATCCTTATGATCTGTATGTAAACGGCGAGTGGACATGGGATACATGGCGTCAGATGATGATCGATTTCTGTAACCTCAGCGACGACAACATCGGTCTGTACTGTACCAGCACAATGCTTGAGTGCTTCATCAACACAACAGGCACTTCCATAATCGATGTTTCGCCCAATGGCACCATCTCCAACAACCTGAGCGATCCCAATGTTACAAGAGCTATCGAGTATCTTGCAGAGTGCGGCAGAAGCGGTCTTCTCTACCCCGCTGAACATCCCTACGGCGACTGGGTTGACCCCGCTACTTGGGCTAAGTGTTCCGATAAGCTGCTGTTCCTGAGCATGGAGCCCGAGTGGACTTACATCGCAGCAACAGAAGCTATCCAGAACCCCTCCGGTGTTGAGAACGATATCCTTGATACAGTTTCTGATTTCGCTTTCGTTCCTTACCCCATGGATCCCGCAGCAAGCGAGTATTATATGTGCTCCAACACATTCGGCTACATGGTTCCCAAGGGCGCTAAGAATATCGATGGCGCTGTTGAGTTCATCATGTGCAACCGTCTGTACGAGACAGACCAGAACATCATC
>JAZNWG010000294.1:0-1604 GCA_045593225.1 Oscillospiraceae bacterium | reverse complement strand
CACCGCTTTTTTCAGGGTGGAACTGCGCACCGTAAACATTGCCCTCAAAAACAAGCGCAGGCACCTTCATACCATAGTCGCAGTAAGCCGCAACGTTCTTGCTGTCGCAATCCGCCGCATAGCTGTGTACGAAATACACATACTCGCCCTCTCCGCATTTTTGTAGCAGCTTACAGGGCTCGTTCTTTTCAAGCTCGTTCCAGCCAATGTGAGGAATCGCGAGGTTGCCCTCAGGCTCCATAAGCTTAACACAGCCCTTTATAAGCCCCAGACCGTCTGTTTCGCCGAACTCGTAGCCCTTTTCAAAAAGCATCTGCATACCGAGGCAGATACCGAGAAGCGGCTTTTTCTGCACCTCTTCCCTTATCACCTCAACAAGACCGCTTTCATTAAGCATACGCATAGCGTCTGCAAATGCACCAACACCGGGAAGAATGAGCCTGTCGGCTTTTCTTAGGTCTTCAGGAGCTTTTGTTATAACGCTTTCAAGCCCGAGGAAATCAAGCGCATTCTTTACGCTGAAGAGATTTCCTGCGCCGTAGTCAATTATCGCTATCATCAAAGTACCCCCTTGGTGGAAACGACAGAGCCATCATCATTGCGCTTCATTGCCGCTTTGAGAGCATAAGCCATTGCCTTGAAGAGAGCTTCGATCTTATGGTGATCGTTGCTGCCATACTCTACACGCAGGTGCAGGGTTATCCCCGCATTGAACGCGAAAGCACGCATAAATTCCTCTGTAAGGCAGGTATCGAACTCCCCTACCCTTTCATTTGTAAACTGCGCATTGAACACAAGGAACGGTCTTGCGCTTATATCAAGGGAGCAGAACGCAAGAGCCTCGTCCATGGGAATAAAAGCAGAGCCATAGCGCATTATGCCCGACTTATCGCCAAGCGCTTCCTTGAACGCCTGTCCCAGCACAATTCCGATATCCTCGGCTGTGTGGTGACCGTCAACATTGAGGTCGCCCTTGCAGCATAACTCCACCGAAAAGCCACCGTGGATAGCTAGAGCAGTCAGCATGTGGTCAAGAAAGCCAATGCCTGTATCAACAACAGCCTTTGCTCCGCCATCGAGATCGAGCTTCAGTGTGATATCGGTCTCTTTTGTTGTTCTTGTTATCTGTGCAGTTCTGTTCATATTGAACTCCTTTATCATCAGTCTTCTTTTCTCACCTTGATGGAATTAGCGTGAGCTGTCAGCTTTTCACGCTCCGCTATCAGAATGATATCATCAGCCGCGTCAAGCAGCGCATCCTTTGTGTAGTAGATATAGCTGGAGCGCTTTGTGAAGCTCTCTACGCCGAGAGGCGAGAAGAAACGGGCTGTTCCGCTTGTGGGAAGAACGTGGTTGGGGCCTGCGTAGTAATCGCCGAGGGGCTCGGGAGAATACTGACCGAGGAACAGCGAACCAACGTTATCCAACTTTCCGATGTATTCCATGGGATTTGCAGTAACGACCTCAAGGTGCTCGGGAGCAAGCGCATTGGCAAGCTCGACCGCATAATCCATATCGTCGCAAACAATTATCGCGCCATAGTTGTCAATAGAATAGTCGATTATCTCCTTACGGGAAAGCATTGCTGCCTGTCGCTCTATCTC